>JAHZHY010000054.1 GCA_019420045.1 Clostridiales bacterium | reverse complement strand
GCTGCGGGCTTACAAGAAGGGGCTGCAAGGGGTGGAGGTGGGCCCCAGCGGCAAGCTGTATTTTGAAAACATTTCCTGGGCGGGGTGACGCTGGTGGCGAGCCGCCACTCCCATACTCTCCCCGGCTGTATGCGCCCGTGGCCCGGGTGCTCCGGCTTCGCCGGAAGGGGCCGGGTTACAGTCCTGGCCGGTTGCCGGTTGTATTTGCCTTGGTTCGTTGTATGCAGAAGGGCAAAGAAAAGCCCCCCTTGTGCAAAGGGGGGACAGCATGGCAGAGCCATGCAGGGGGGATTGTGAAGCCCGGCATCCAACCAGCCTTCGTTTTGTTGCCGGGCGCGGCAGCGCAATACGACGGCCCAGGCACTGGGCCTGCCGTTGGGAGGAAAGAATATGGAAGCGTTGAAAGAACAACTGAACGAGATTCTTTGCCGGGAAGGGGCGGAAAAATGGGGCGTAGCCGATTTTTCTGCCCTTTTGCCCTATGGTTTTCCCCGGGGTGTGTCGGTGGCGGTGAGTCTGCCCCGGCACATGGTGGAGGAGCTGAAAGAAGGCCCCACCCGGGAATACTATTATTTATATAAGGAGCTGAACGCGCGGCTGGACCGGATCATCACCGCCGGAGCCCGGTTCCTGGAGGGCATGGGCTACGAGAGCCGGGCCATCACCAGCGATCATACCCAGTTCATCGACCCCTACCGTTCGGTGCTGCCCCACAAGACGGCGGCCCGGCTGGCGGGATTAGGGCGTATCGGCAAAAACGGCCTGCTGATCACCCCGGAATATGGGGCGGCGGTGCGGCTTTCCACCCTTCTGACCAAGGCGCCCCTGACGCCGGACAAACCTTTGGAAGGAGACCCCTGCGGGGATTGCCGCCTGTGCGCTGAAATCTGTCCCGCCGGGGCTTTGCACGGGGAGAGCTGGAAGGAGGGGAAGGACCGGGACGAGATCCTGGATGCTCCTACTTGCTTTGCCTGCCAGAAGGAACAGATGATGTCCCGCTTTGGTCTGGACAGCGATCTCTGCGGCCGCTGCTTTGCCCTGTGCCCCCACACTAGGCAAGCGAACTGAGGTCGGTTGGGTGCCGCAGGGCAAAGAAAGGAACGGCAGCGGGGCCACCCCGCCGCTCCCGCGCTAGGCAAGCGGCGAGCCGCCGCAGGCAAGCGGTGCCCCCACACCCGGCAATAGAACCAAGCCCGGGAAAAAGGCTCCCTTCGGGGAGCCTTTTCTGCGCACTTGGCGGAGAGCCTCCGCTCCCATACTGCGCTCCCGCGCTTGGCAGGCCCGATGCAGAAAGGCAAATACAACCGCCATGGTTATTCTGCGGCACTTGGCCCCGACACGGGACCCCGCCTGGGGCGCGAAAAAGGTCGGGGAAAAACCTAGTTTTTCCCCGAGAGGTCCGGTGGCCGGACGGCCATACTCTCTTTGCCTTTCTACATACAACCTGCCCAGCGCAGAAGCGCAGTATGACCGCCCAGGCACTGGGCCCAAAATAACACGCCGCCAATGCCGGAAATTCCTTTCAGAATTTCCGGCAGCCTTTGCCGCAGCAAAGGCTCTGGCTCGCTATGCAGGCAGCATATTGTTATCCTTTGCCAGGTGTGTTATGATAGGGAAAACGGCGAAAGAGAGGTTTTTGTGATGGCATTCATCATTGTGATGGTTTCCCTGGTGCTGGTCGGGGTGATAGCCACGGCGTGGCTGCGGGTGTTTGACCAGCCCAAACGGAAGGCGGACGGGAGGATTCCGCCCTGGGTGCCGCTCTATTATCTGGTGGCGGTGCTGGCCCTGATCCTTCCTCTGAGTGTTTTCCTGATCACCTGCACCGAAACCAATACCAACATGGGCATCCTGTCCAATACGATGCTGTATCTGTACAGCTTGCGGGACCGGTGGACGATGATGGTGGACGGCGGAGGGATGTTTGCTCTCCTGGCTCCCTGCGGCCTGGCGGTGCTGCTTCTGACTTTGGTGGTGTGCGCGGTCAAGCTGATCGGGACGCGCCTGAAAAAACAGCAGGCGGCCTCTTCCATCTGGTGGAGCTTTTTCATCAGCCTGGGCCTGCTTCTCTTCAATCTGGGCTATGCCTCCTTCCTGGAGCTTTCCTTTGTTTTGCTGCTGGTGCTGCTGCTTTGCGTCATCATCCGTCTGGTGTGGCGGCGGGCGAAAAAGCTGCCCATGCCCAGCTTTCTGTGGGTGAGCCTGGTGGCCTTTGTGCTGCTGGGGGCGGGCTTTGTCACCACCGCCGGTCAGTATAACACCGTGGTGCGCAAGGAAAATTACATCACCGACATCACCTATAAATATAATAAAGACGGCACCATCCGCCACGATGAGGACGGCAACAAGGAGCTGAAAACCTCCTGGGGCCAGCGGACGGTGCAGGGACATGGCATGAACCCCACGCCCCTGTTTTTCGTCCTGGGCTGCTATGTCTGCCTGATTTATAACCTGCGGGGCACCGGGAAAACGGCCGCCGAAGCCCAGGCCCAAAAAGAAGCGGCTGCGGCCAAGACCGGAACCAAGACCACCGCCAAGACGGGCACCAAGACCAGGGCCAAGGCTCCGGCGAAACCCAAGCTGCCCTCGGCCGCAGAGCAGGAGAAGGCCCGGCGGGCCGCCATGAAAAAAGCCCAGGAGCAGGAGCAGGACGAAAAGGACGAAAGGTAGGTTGTTTCTGTTATGACGGTCATCCTAGGAATCCTGATAGCATTGCTGATGCTATTGCTGGTGCTGATCATCGCGGCGCTGGCCGGAGTGGTGTCCACCGCATGGCTGCGGGTATTCGGTCAGCCGAAAAAAGGGGAGGATGGGAAGC
>JAHZHY010000053.1 GCA_019420045.1 Clostridiales bacterium | reverse complement strand
CACCCATCCGGCGGTGGTCAAGGCGGTGTGCCGTGTGTTTCAGGAGCAGGGAGCAAAGGTGACCATCGCTGATTCCCCCGGCGGAGTCTATAACAAAACCGCTTTGGGGAGAGTCTATCGCTTCACCGGCATGGAGCGGGTGTCCCAGGAGACCGGCGCCTTCCTCAACTGGGATTTTTCCAGCCGGAAACGCCGGTTCCAAGGGGTGAAACAGCGGAATTTTGACATTATCGCCCCCGTTGCCCAGGCCGATGTGGTCATCAGCATCGCCAAGATGAAAACCCATATGATGACCTATTTTTCCGGCGGCGTGAAGAATTTATACGGCGTCATCCCCGGGCTGACCAAGGCGGCCTATCACTCCCAGCACCCCGGGCGGCAGGATTTTGCCCGGCTGCTGGTGGATCTGTGCCGGTATGTGCAGCCGGCCTACACCATTCTGGACGGGGTGGAGGGCATGGACGGCAAAGGCCCCTCGGGAGGACGGGTGCGCCATGGGGGTGTGCTCTTCGGTTCTCAGAATCCCTTTGCTCTGGATCTGGCGGCCATGGAGTATTGCGGCCTTGTGCCCGAGCGTTCCCCGGTGCATCAGGAGGGGGGAAAGCTGGGACTGGTGCCTTTTGAGAGCAGGCACCTCACCTTGCGGGGAGACAGCATGGAGCCGCTGCAGCCGCCCTTTGTCCCGGCCATCCAGCAAAGCGGCAGCCGGTTTTCCTGGGCGCCCCATTTTCTCCGGCCATGGCTGGAGCGGGCTGCGAACCCTTATCCACACATCACATCCCGGTGCGTGGGCTGCGGCGACTGCGCCCGGGCCTGCCCCCGCCAAGCGCTGCATGTGGCAAACGGCAAGGCTCATCTGGACAAGCGGAAATGCATCAAATGTTATTGCTGCCATGAGATGTGCCCCATCAAGGCCATTGATGTATAACAGGCTGGTGGCGTGATGGGTGCAAAAAAGTAAAATACACCCCAAATGCACCCAGGTATAACGGGTGCCCGCATTCGCCAAGGGAAATTTTCCAGCGAGCTTGGGGCGGGCAACATGGGAGCCCAGGCACTGGGCGGAGGAAGAGATATGAAAGTACAGAGACAAAAGGCTTTGGCCAAGATCAATCTGACACTGGACATTGTGGGAAAGCGTGAGGATGGCTACCATGAGCTGGAAACCATCATGCACACCGTGTCCCTACACGACAAAGTGACTCTGCTGCCGGGGGCAGGAGAAGGGGTGGGCCTTTGGTGCAACCTTCCCTATGTGCCCCGGGACAGCCGGAACATCGCCTACAAAGCCGCTCTGGCCTTTTTTCAGGAAACCGGCAAAAAAGGTGCGGTGCACATCAAATTGCAAAAGCGCATCCCGGTGGGTGCCGGTATGGCCGGGGGCAGTACCAATGCTGCCGCTGTGCTGCATCTACTGAACCGGGCCTACGGCTACCCCCTGGGGAAGAAAAAGCTCCAGGAGCTGGCCCTCACTCTGGGGGCCGATGTGCCCTTCTGCCTGGAAACCGGCTGCCGCCTGGCCCGGGGCATCGGGGAAAAACTCACCCCCGCCCCTCATCTGCCACCCTGCGGCATTCTGGTGATCAAGCCCCGGTATTCCATCTCCACCAAGAGCCTGTTTCAGAAAATGGACGCAGAGCCTTTGCAGCAGCGGCCCGATACCCAGGCCATGCTCCGGGCGCTGGAGGAAGGGGACCTGGAAAAAATCGGTGCAAACCTTCGCAATGTGATGGAGCCGGTGGCCTGCGCCCTCCATCCCCAGGAGCAGGAGCTGCGGGAAAAACTCCTTGCGGAAAAGGCCCTGGGGGCCCGGATGACCGGTTCCGGCTCAGCCCTGTATGGCCTGTTTGAAACCACCCAGCAGGCGGAAAAAGCCGCAGAGGCATTCCGGAAACTGCCGGTGGAGACCTTCGTCTGCACGCCGGTTTTTTGAGAAAATTTGGTTTAAAAAGAAAAACACCAGTCTATACTTCTCACAGAAGGAAAGGCTGGTGTTTTTACTTATGATAAAGAAACAAAACTTCAAAAAATGGGAATGGGCCCTTCTCCTGAGCTTGCTGCTGACTTTTGCCCTGGGGGCCTTCTGGCCGGGGGAGCAGGAGAGCATAGAGAGCAAGGTGACACGGCTTCATGTGCTGGCTAACAGCGACAGCGAGGAAGATCAGGCCCTGAAGCTGAAAGTGCGGGACGGGGTGCTGGAAGAGGCGAAAAACTGGGAGGGAAAACCCATGGATGAAGCCTTTTTCCGTGCCATTCAAAAGGCCGCTCGGAAAGTGGTGCTGGAAGAGGGCTATCACTACCCGGTGCAGGTGGAGCGGCGGGATACTTATTTTGACACCCGGGAATATGACACCTTCTCTCTGCCCGCCGGAGTCTATGATGCCCTGCGGGTGACCATTGGGGG
>JAHZHY010000052.1 GCA_019420045.1 Clostridiales bacterium | reverse complement strand
AACGGATGTAGCGGGCGCTGGCATATCCCAGCGTACCGTTGTAATCTACGCTGTACCAGCCATTCCAGTGGCCCAGTACTTTGATCTTATCGCCCTTGTAGGCCCGGGTGATGACCGGAGAAGTGAGGTCAGGGCGGGAGCGGATGTTGAGAGCGCCGTTGGAAATGGCCACCGTTCCCCACCATTCCGGGCCAGGGACAATGAAGGGAAGATTGAAATATTGGGTGAGGGAGACCGCAAGATTGGAGGCGATGGCCGGGAGGTTTTCGGTGATCCATTGGGCGTCCTCCAGATTGTCGTGATAGGCGATCTCCACCAGGTTGGCGGGAGCCTTGGAGCGGGCTACTTCATAGAGAGTGGTGGTGGAAACGGTGCGCACCAGGGAGGGCTGGGGGTAGATCAGCCGCAGATTGCCGGCGAAGATCTCGGCGGCCCGCCGTCCTTTTTGGCTGGTGGGGTAATAGAAAACCAATGAACCCCGTACTTTGCCGGAATTGGATGGCCCGGCGGCATTGGAGTGCAGGGCAAGGTAAAAGTCGTAATTTCCCTGGTTGGCCTGGCGCACCGAGGATACCGCCGTCATATCAGTGGTGTTGCGGGTATAGCAGATGGTATTGGGACGCAGATAGGGCACCAGTTCGTCGGCCAGAAGGTTCATGTAGTACTCTTCTGTTCCGCCGGTGACATAGCGGTTTCCCTCCTGGGTGGATGGACTTAAGTAAATGCAGGGCATAACCGGCCTCCTGTCAGATGTTTTCTCTAGCAAGATATGAAAGAACAGCGGAAAGGGTGCCGAAAGTCCAGAACGATGCCATTTGCTTTGGTACAAATCTCAAAAAGAAGTAAAAGGAATTAGTGATATTAAGGATTAGTAATACAAAATATATTGACACGCCCTGAGATCGGTGATAAGGTAAAGACAATACATGGGAAAGGGAGGAGATCCTATGAAGAAACTCACCCAGAGCGAATGGGAGATCATGGATATTTTGTGGAGTGCGGATCATCCTTTGTCCCGGAGTGAGATTCTGGAGCATCCCGGGGAGCGAGGATGGAAAGACAGCTCTCTGCATATTTTGATCAACAGTATGCTGGAGAAGGGGGCCATTCAGGTGGTCGGATACCAAAAAACAGGGAGCCACTATGGGCGCACCTTTGCTCCGGCCTTTACCCAATCCCAATATGCCGTTTCCCAGCTTCGTTCCATGGGAATTGGAGAGAGGGGAAAAGGTCAGGTCGTCAGGAATTTCTTCAGCGATTTGCTGGAAGGGCTCTATCTGGATGAGGATACCCTGGAAGAGCTGGAGCAGATGCTGAAAGAGAAAAGAGGACGGGGAAAATGAATGTGACGCTCTATTCTCTGTTGACGGCCTTGGTGGTCTCCGGGATTTTTTCCTTGCTATTGTTTCTGCTGTCCTTTCAGACCACATGGATCATGAAGCTGGGGCTGTGGCCGTTGTGCGTTCTGCTGCTTTTGGCCGGGCTTCGGATGTGGCTGCCGGTGGAAATGCCCTTTGCCAGGCCGGTGGAGCTGGAACTGGAAAAAGGCAGTGCCTGGCTGAGCCGCCCCCTGTGGGGAGAACTCTCCCTGGGAGAGGGACTGGCTTTTTTGTGGCTGCTGGGCATCATTTTTTTGCTGGGCCGCTTGTTTGCGGGCTGGAAAAAGCATCAGCAGCAAATGGCGGCATGGGAGAAAGCGCCGGAAGAAGTGATACAGCTGTTTCATTGCTGCATTCCCCAGGGGAAGGGCAATGTCCGCATAGCCAGAGACATCAAAGCGCCATACATCAGCGGATTTTTCCTACCTGCCATCGCATTGCCTCCGGTCCGCTGGCCGGAAGAGGATCTGCGTCTCATTCTCCTTCATGAATGGCAGCATTTTTGTAACAGGGATCAATGGATCAAGCTGGTGTTTTATGGGTTTTGCTGCGTGTTTTGGTGGAATCCTGTGATGTGGTTGCTGAAACGGCAGCTGGATCAGCTGCTGGAGCTGCGGTGCGATTTTAAAGTGCTGGAAAAATTGCCGGAAGAAGAGCGGGACAGCTATTATGAAATGCTGCTGCGCACCTATCGGGTGATCCGGGCCACTGAGCCGGGAAAAATAATGGAAGAAGGAAGAAAGCAGAGAAGGCTTCCTCGGCCCAGATTCT
>JAHZHY010000051.1 GCA_019420045.1 Clostridiales bacterium | reverse complement strand
AGCTCACCGACCGCCAGCAGTGCATTCTGGAAAACTATCTGGGTTCTATCTGGAACACCAATCAGAATCTGGCGGCCTTCTTCGATTACTTCCGGGAGGAGGAAGAGCCGGTGGTCATTGTGCTCTTCGGGGATCACAATCCCTGGATGGGAGACGACGGAGAGATTTATGACGCCCTGGGCATCAACATGGATCTGTCCACCCAGGAGGGATTTCTGAATTACTACTCCACCCGGTATCTTATCTGGGCCAATGATGCGGCCAAGAAAGTGCTGAACAACGATTTCTCCGGGGAAGGCCCGGACATCGGCCCTTATTTCCTGATGAATCTGCTTTTCGAGGAATGCGGTTGGGAAGGCCCTGCCTTTATGCAGATGACCGATGAAGTGATGGAAAATGTTCAGGTGGTCCATTCCAGCGGCCGGTATGTGCAGGATGGCCAGGTGAAAGAGCAGTTGGAGCTGGAGGACCGGGATCTGGCGGCAGACTATCGGTATGCCCAATATTATTGGCGCAAACATTTTTATAAAAAAGAAGAGGATTAGGAAAAGGAGAGAGAAACGATGATCCGTTTTAACTGCGACTATTCGGAAGGGGCCCATCCCCGGGTGATGGAACACCTGATGGAGACCAACATGGAACAGACGGCAGGCTATGGGGAAGATCCCCATTGCCAGCGGGCCGCCCGGCTCATTCGTGGAAAATGCGGCCGGGAGGATGTGGATGTACACTTTTTGGTGGGAGGCACCCAGACCAATCTGACGGTGATCTCCGCAGCGCTGCGGCCCCATCAGGGTGTGATCGCCGCCGAGACCGGTCATGTGAATGTGCATGAAAGCGGCGCCATCGAGGCCACCGGCCACAAGGTGCTGGCCATTCCCGGCTGCAAAGAGGGCAAGCTGACCGCCGATCAGGTTCGCAAACTGGTGGAGGATCATTATAACGACGAGACCCAGGAACATATGGTGCAGCCCAAGATGGTGTACATCTCCCATCCCACCGAGTTAGGTACACTGTATACCAAGGCCGAGCTGGAAGCCATCATCGCCGTGTGCCGGGAAAAGAATCTATTCCTCTATGTGGACGGGGCAAGACTGGGCTATGGCATTACCGCACCTGGCACCGATGTGACCATGGCCGATCTGGCCCGCCTGTGCGATGCTTTTTATATCGGCGGCACCAAGGTGGGGGCGCTCTTCGGTGAGGCCCTGGTGATCTCTGCTCCGGCCCTCAAGGAGGATTTCCGTTATTTCATCAAGCAGAAGGGTGGACTTCTGGCCAAGGGACGGCTGCTGGGGGTCCAGTTTGAGACCATGATGGAAGACGGGCTGTACGAGGAGATGGGAAAGCACGCCAATGAGGCCGCGGCCATCATCCGCAAGGCCTTTGCAGACAAGGGGTTCCCCTTCTTCTGCGATTCTCCCACAAATCAGCAATTCCCTATTTTGCCCGAGAGCATTATGAAAAAACTCAGCGAAAAATATGCCTTTGCCGATTTCGGAAAGGTGGATGAAAACCACCACGCCGTGCGTTTCTGCACCAGCTGGGCCACGCCCATGGAGCATGCCCAGGCGCTGGCTGCCGATGTGGCAGCCCTGTAAGCAGGCAGAAGATACCACTAAAAACCGGGGACTGGTTGTGTTATAATGGCTTTGGTCGGCCATAACGCAGCCGGTCTCCGGCTTTTTGCCGGAAAACAGAGAAAAACAACATAAGATGGGAGAAAAAATATGAAACATTTGCGAAAACGGCTGTGGGCCGGTCTGTTGGTAGGGATCATCCTGCTGATGGGAGCCTGCGGCGCCGGTGTAAAAACCGAAAAAGGCCAGAATCCCGCCCGGGAGGACATGAAGGCGGTGTGGGTGTCCACCATATACAATCTGGACTATCCTGCAAGCGCCACCACCGACCCGGCTGCTTTGAAGAGCCAGGCCGATTCCATTTTGCAAAACTGCGTGGATATGGGGATGAACGCTGTCATCCTCCAGGTGCGTCCCTCCTGTGATGCGCTGTATCCTTCGGAGATCTTCCCCTGGAGCCGCTACCTCACCGGCAGCCAGGACCAGGCTCCCCAGGGGGATTTTGATCCACTGGCCTATTGGGTGGAGAAGGCCCATGAGCTGGGACTGGAACTCCACGCCTGGATCAACCCCTTCCGGGTGACCAAAGGCGGCGACAGCGAATACCAAAGCCTGTCGGCTTCTTCTCCGGCCAAGCTGCACCCGGAATGGCTGGTGCAGCACGAGGGGAACTACTATCTGAACCCTGGCCTTCCGGAGGTGCGGGAACTGGTGATCAAGGGTGCCGAGGAGCTGGCCCGGAACTATGACATCGACGGACTGCACATGGACGATTACTTCTATCCCGGTCAGGACTTTGATGACGCTGCAGCCTTCCAGCAGTATGGCGGTGACTTTTCCGATCTGGGAGACTGGCGAAGAGACAATGTGAACCGGCTGGTGAAAGAGCTGGGAGAGCGTCTCCATGCCATTGATCCCGGCTTGTCCTATGGCATCAGCCCGGCCGGTGTGTGGGCCAACCAGAGCAGCCACCCCGATGGCTCGGCCACCAATGGCAATCAAACCTATTTCAACGCTTATGCCGACAGCCGCAAATGGGTGAAGGAAGAATACATCGATTACATCTGCCCGCAGATCTATTGGTACATCGGCCACAAGGCTGCCGACTATGACACCCTGGTCCGTTGGTGGGCCGATGTGGTGGACGGCACCGATGTGCGTCTGTATGTGGGCATGGCCGATTACCAGGCGGGCAACAGCGATCCCTCGTCCCCCTGGTATGGCGTCAAGGCCCTGGAGGATATGCTGGCTCTCAACAAGACCATTCCCCAGGTGGCCGGTGAAGTGCATTTCCGTTATCAGCTGATGGTGCAGAACCCGGAGATCGTGGCACTGTATCAGAAAGAATACGCCCAGCCGGAAGAACCGGAAGAGCCGGAGGAGCCGGAAGAGACCGCAAAGCCCATGCTCAATCAAACAGACCACGGCGCCTATATCCAGGGCGCTGAGGGGCTGTTCCGGCCGGGGGACTCCCTCAGCCGGGCCGAGGCGGTGGCCATGCTGGCCCGGCTGACGGTGGACGAAAAGGGCCAGGCCCTTTACCAGGAGGGGGAGAACTATCCGGTCTCCTTTTCCGATGTGGCCGCGGACAACTGGTATGCTTCCTATGTGGGCTTTGCCCAGAAATATAACATTGTAGGGGGTTATGAGGACGGCACTTTCCGTCCCGATCAGCCGGTGACCCGAGCCGAACTGATGAAGATCCTGGCGGCCTATTTCCCCGGTGAGACGGGCAGTGCTTCCTTCGCCGATGTGCCAGAAACCCACTGGGCCTATCAGGCGGTGGCCTTTGGCGCCGGGAAGGGATTTGTAGGGGGCTATGAGGATGGCACCTTCCGCCCCGACCAGCCGGTGACAAGAGCCGAAGCGGTGAAGATGATCAACGGCGCTCTGGGCCGCATCCCAGAGGAAGGGCATCTGGCGGAGCTGATTTCCCGGAATCCCTTCCAGGATGTGGACGAAAGCCACTGGGCCTATGGCAACATTCTGGAGGCTTCGGTGGCCCACAATCCCGACGGTACCCTGGCATAAAAACGCAAAAAAAGAAGCCCTTTGGGGCTTCTTTTTTTGTGTTGAGAAAAGGAGTGATGCGCTATAAATCGAGATTATTGAAGATCGGAAAGATCGATTTTTCCATGTTCTTTTTCATAATCGGCAATGAATTTCAGCATTAACTGAATGATTTGGCTGTTTGCGGAGCGGCCTTCATAAGAACAGGCATACCGGAATTTGGCCAGGATATCGCCATTTACCCGCAGGCCGAAATGCTTTTCCTTCTCCCGGTTTACCATGCTTGTTCCTCCTGTAAAGTTGATATGACTTTATTTTAGACTCATTATTTGATAAAATACGAAAATAGAGTTGATATGGAGTTATAATAACTCTGGATTTGAAAGGAGGATGTGACCGATGCGGGAAAAGACATGTGTATTCATTGGCCATGGAGAATGTTATGGTGTGTCTCTGGAACAGATAGAAAAGGAATTGGAGCGTCTGATCGATTGGGGAATAACGGATTTTTTATGTGGTGGTATGGGAAGATTTGATTGGATGTGTGCTCGGGCCGTATATGAGTTGAAAAAATATCGAAAAAACATTCGTTGTGATTTAATCATCCCATACTTGACTTTTCGCATTCCAGAGTTTGTCTATTTTGATGAGATTCTATATCCGGAAGGATTTGAGAAATACCATTTCAAAGCGGCTATTTTAGCAAGAAATCAATATATGGTGGACCATGCAGCCTATGCGTTGTGCTATGTAACCCATCGCTGGGGTGGAGCTGCGAAAACTTATGAAAAAGCAGTAAAGCAGGGCTTGACAATGATCAATTTGGGCAACGAGGAATTGTGGAAAAATTACGGAACAATGCAATGAAATTTGAATAGCATCGGAAAAGAATAGGTTAAGGAATAAAAAAAGAAGCCCGTTTGGGGCTTCTTTTTTTATTCGCTCATTCCGGTATTTCGTTTGGCCATGTGAAGGTGATCCTCCCATTTGCCGCAGATTTTCAGATAGTCCCGGGCCAGGCCCTCTTCCTCAAAACCCAGTTTGCGCAGAAGGGCCAGGGAGGGAAGGTTCCGGGGCATTACATTGGCTTCCACCCGATGGAGGCCCAAAGGGCCGAAGGCATAGTCCACCACGGCCGCCACCGCTTCGGTCATATACCCCTTCCGCAGGAAATCCTGGTCCATATGGTAGCCCAGAAAACAAGAGAGGAACACGCCCCGGCTGATCTGGCTGAGGTGGACCATGCCGGCGATGGTCTGGGGCTCTTCTTTGGGAAAAAGCCAGAACCGCACACTGCTGCCTGCTTCCTGCTGGCGCACATCCTCCATCAGCCCTTCGGTCTGGCGGGAAAGAGTGAAAAATTCCTCCGGCCGCAGAGGGGAGGTAGGGCGGAGATGCTCCCGGTTTTTGATGTAATGGGCGGTGACCATAGGGGCCAGGGACAGGGAAGAGGGAACAAGATGGAGACGAGGGGTCTCCAGGGGCTGTATCGTTATGGGCAAGACCTCCTTTGCTTTTCTTTTATTGTGGATTTCCCCAAAGAAATTGTCAAGGAGAAACAAAAAAATGTTGACTTCCACCCCACTCCAGGCGTTACAATAAAGACAAGAAAAATGCGGGATGAATCCCGCCTGTGAAAAAGGAGGAACCTCAAATGATTGCCATGCGGAATTATAAAGACACCGATGATAAGGTTTCCCTGCTGGGTTTTGGCCTGATGCGTCTGCCCAAGATCGATCCGGAGAAATCCGACATCGACAAGGAAAAGGCTCAGGAGATGATCGATTATGCCTATTCCCACGGGATCAACTACTTTGACACCGCTTATCCCTATCACGAGGGCAAAAGCGAGCTGTTCGTGGGCGAGGCCATGAAGAAATATCCCCGGGAGAGCTTCCATCTGGCCAGCAAAATGCCGGTCTGGCTGGTGGAAAAGCCGGAGGATACCCTGAAATATTTTGAGGAGCAGCTGAATAAGTGCCAGGTGGAGTATTTTGACTATTACCTGTGCCATGCCCTCAACCATGACCGCCTGGAGATCATCAAGAAGAACCATATTTTCGAGACACTCCAGAAGGAAAAGGAAGCCGGCCGCATCAAGCACCTGGGCTTCTCCTTCCACGGCACCATCGAGATGCTGGAGGAGATCGTAAACGCCTATGACTGGGATTTTGCCCAGATCCAGCTGAACTACTATGACTGGGATATGCAGAATGCCAAGCGGCAGTATGAGATCCTGGAAGAGCACGGCCTGCCTGTTGTGGTGATGGAGCCTGTGCGCGGCGGCGCTCTGCACACCCTGTGCCCCGAAGGCATCGAGATGCTGAAAAAGGCCGATCCCAATGCCACCCCTGCTTCCTGGGCCCTGCGTTTTGCCGCCAGTCTGCCCAATGTGCTGGTGGTGCTCAGCGGCATGACCACCATGGAGCATATGCAGGACAATGTGGCTACCGTGGACGATTTCAAGCCCCTCACCGAAAGCGAAAGAGA
>JAHZHY010000050.1 GCA_019420045.1 Clostridiales bacterium | reverse complement strand
GATGTCATAAAGCTCGTGAAGCACGGTGTTCAGGGGATGCTGTTTGCCCAGAAGCACCTTCTGGCCGGGCATGGTCACATCGATCTGCTCCTTTTCCAGCTTGGCTGCGATGAGACGCTGGGCCATGTCCTGCTGGGCCTTTTCAATGGCCTGTTCGATCTGCGCCCGCACCTCGTTGGCCAGCTGGCCGATCACTGGCCGCTCTTCGGCGGAGAGTTTGCCCATGCCCCGCAAAATGCTGGTGAGTTCTCCCTTTTTGCCCAGGAATTTTACCCGGGCTGCTTCCAGCTCTTGCTGAGAAGTCACCGAAGACACCTGCCCGAGAGCCTGGGAAAGGATCTGGTTGAGCTGCTCTTTCATGTTCTGCACTCCTTTTGTGAGTTTGGATAGGTTTGATGCTGCCGCCAGGGGCAGGTATAAAAAAAGCCTTCGCCCCCAAAAAGGGACGAAAGCCAAGCTTCCGCGGTACCACCCTGATTCCCGCTTCAAAAAAAGCGGGCACTCCACAGCCTTAACGCGGCCGGACGCCGTGGCCTACTCCGTTCAGCCCGGTGCTCAAAAGTGAACTTCTCCACGCTCTTCCGCAGGCGGCTTACAGCCGGTGACCGCCATTCTCTCGCCGGATGGGGCGCAGGTACTCTCTTTCTCATCGCATTTTCCAGTTGTTTGCGGTAAAAATACATCTCCATTATATATAGCACAAGGTCGAAAAAATTGCAAGCCCTCCGGCATAAACCGGCATGAGTGCCGTATAGATAGGGTGGAGAGTGATAAAAAGTGGTGAAACAAAGGAAAAAGATCGGGGTCTTTTTGTGGGTTTTGCTCTTCGCTCTGGGTGGATGCAAAGGCCAGGAAGGCCCCCAGCAGAAGGTGAGCGAATATTATAGCTCCCTGACCCAAGGGTCGGTGGGGGCCACCGTCACAGCCGACTCCGGCGTGATCATGGAATATGAGCTATCGGTGTCCTGGCAAGGGGAGGAGAGCCAGTGTACCGTTGTATCTCCGGAGGAGATCGCCGGGATCAGCTGTCACATCAACCAAGGGGGAGCCACCCTTCAGTTTAAGGATGTGCAGCTGGACACATTGCTGGCCCCCATCCAGGGATTCACTCCTGTGGACTGCACCGACGGCCTTCTGCGCACCCTGGCCGGAGCGGCGCCCACCCAGTGGGGAAGGGAGAAAAAGGAAGGGCAGGAATGCATCAGTTTGACTTATGAGATGGAGGCCGATGGCAAGAAGGCCGTCAAGCAGGTGTGGCTGCGGGAGGACACTCTGGAGCCGGTGTGTGCCCGGTGGTTCCTGGAGGGAGATCAGATCATGCACGCCGTGTTTTCCGGATTTTCAGCGGTGAAAGAATGAAAATAGTATTTGGCAGGGAAGGTTGCCCCAAAGAGAAAAGTGTGGTACACTAAAAAATAAGTTCGGCTTTTCAAGAAGACACCAGTCCGTTTCCGTTTGCATAGAATACAAGCGGGGGAGGAGACTGCGCGCCGCTCACCGGTGCAAATTCCGGCAAGGATGATTAAAACCGGGGTTTGTGTGGAAAAATAAAAAAGCGGTTTAACCGACTTTTACCGGCGGAGCGTGAGTGAAATTGGATCATTTTTCTTCCAATGTCAGACGAGGTGACATTTATTATGCCGACCTGAGCCCGGTGGTGGGCAGCGAACAGGGCGGTATGCGCCCGGTTCTCATTGTGCAGAACAATGTGGGCAACCGGTTCAGTCCCACCGTCATCGCGGCGGCCATCACCTCGCAGCTGAACAAGGCAAAACTGCCTACCCATATTGAGATCGAGGCCCGCACCTATGGCCTTTCCAAGGATTCTGTCATTTTGCTGGAGCAGGTGAGAACATTGGACAAACGGCGGCTGCGGGAAAAGATGGGACGCCTGGACGAACAAGTGATGGGCCAGGTGGATGACGCCATCGCCGTCAGCTTCGGATTGCGAAGCGGCGGGCAGGAAAGTACCCAGCGATAAGGAGCGACTGCAATGAAGAGGAAGTTTATGGCATCGGCCCTGGGCGCTTTGTGCGTTCTGGCCGTGGGCGGAGTCTTTACGGCGCTGGCCGCCGGCGGATATGGTTCCCAGGATGACCCTCTGGTGACCTTGAGCTACATAAACGATGTAGCGGTGCCGGAGGCCAATGCCCGGATCGATTCGGTGTTTTCCCAAAAGGAGACGGCCATCAAATCAGATATTAGCAATAAAATGGATTCGGTGCGTTCCCAGCTGGAAAGCCAGATTTCCCAGCTTCAGAATGTGAGCCAGGATGTGATCAATCAGGTGGTGGAGCTGGTGAAGGATCAGATCGGTTCTTCCGCCGGCAGCAGCACCTGGAAGATGATCACCCTTCAGAATGGCCAGCAGATCAAGGCCGGGGTGGGAACTCAGCTGCTGCTGCGCCGGGGTACGGCCAGCTGTTATTCCGGCATGATCAATTTGTCCAGCGGAGAGATTCTGACCCATGGACAGTCTGTGCTTCAGAACAATATGTATCTCGTCGGCACCGATGGCTGCGGCTTTATCGCCAAAGGGGAATGCACCGTTTTGGTGGACGGAACCTATACCATCGGCTGAGACGCATGGTTTCAAAGCCTTCTGCATACAATGGTGTGCGGAAGGCTTTTTCTTTTGCGGCGATGATGGAGGGAAAGGGGGAGACCCCATGGAGCAATGGGATCTGTGGCTGGGAGAAGAACGGGTGGGGAAGGTCTCCTGTCGTGAGAACGGATGGGGGTATACCCTGTGGGCAGCCTGTCCGGCGGAGGAGGAGTATATCTACCGGGTGGCATTGGACCGGGAGAATGAGGATGTTCTGGTGGCAGGGGTGATGATGCCCCAGAACGGAGAGTTCCGTCTGGAAAAAAAGATGGATGGGCATTTTGCGCCGAAAAAAGTGAAAGGCGCTTTTATTCTTCGATCCAGACCCGGGGAATATACCGGATTCAGTCCGCTGCCCTTTCCTCTGGAAAAATTCCGTCCCTTTGACCTTTCCCGGGCTCCTTGGGATCAAAGCCTGTTGGGAAAGCTGCTGGCCGATGAAAAGGCCAGGGTCTGCCAGTACCAGGACCAATGGTATGCAGCGGTCCCTCTGGAAAAGGAGCAGCCCTTTGCATTGGCTCCATTCTTTCAAAAAGTCACGCCTTTGGAGATGAGTGGAAAGCTCTATGGTCTGGTGGTCTGCGATGAAGAGGGCCGGGTTTCTTTGGCGCATAATGTGAAGAAAGCCAGGGAATACTGGAAGGGAAATCAATGAAAGGAAGTGGCCTTATGCCCGAGCTGACCACAAAGGAACTGGCTTTTCTCAAAGAGCAGTTGAAGGGAGAACAGAGCGAAGTGGCCCAATTCAATCTGATGGCCCAGCAGTGCACCGATCCCCAGCTCAAAAATATGCTGGCAGGCATCGCCTCCCGCCATCAGAGCCATTATGACACTCTGTACCGTTTTCTGCAGAACTGAGAAAGGAGAAAGCGCCATGTGCAACGACCAGATCATCATCACCAATGCCCTCAACACCCAGAAGCATCTGACTTCCCTGTATAATACGGCGGCAGGGGAATGCTGCCACAATCCTC
>JAHZHY010000005.1 GCA_019420045.1 Clostridiales bacterium | reverse complement strand
CTGAATGACGGCCTGTCTGGGAGAGGGGGTGCCATGGACCAGGCAGAGGTAGAATTTCTGCACCTGATGCAGCCGGATCTTTTCATTGAGCACTCGCAGCCCTTCCGCCGTTTTGGCGGCCATGACAATGCCGCCGGTGTACCGGTCGATCCGGTTGCACAGAGCAGGGGTGAAGGATTGTTCTTTGTCCGGGTCCCATTCTCCTTTTTCATAGAGGTAGGCCTTGATATGGTTGATCAGAGTGTCCAGCGTGCCCTGATCGTCTTCGTGGACCACCATGCCCGGGCGCTTGTCGCACAGAAGGATGTGATCGTCCTCATAGAGGATGTGCAGCCGGGGAGTGATCCGGCGAAAGGCTTCCTCTTCCTTCACAGGCTGGAAAAACTCATCATTGATATAAAGGGAAAGCACATCCCCCTCGGTCAGCCGGTCGCTGGTCTGGCACCGTTTGCCGTTGCATTTGATCCGCTTGAGGCGCACATATTTGTGCATCAGGGAGGGAGGCAGTGAGGGCAGGGCTTTTTGAAGGAACTTGTCCAGACGCTGGCCGGCGTCGTTTTTGCCGATGGTCATCTCTCGCATGGCGTTCTCCTGTCGGGTTGTTTTTTTCGGGAATTTGTGGTATCATTATACACCAGCGGCTGTCTTTTGCAAACAGGCCGCTGAAAGCCAGGGTGAAAAATTGGGAAATGTGGGTTTTTTGAAACTATTTCTTGACAAACCCTCGGCAGAACACTATAATATTCGATGTATCATTGTGGGAGGTGTGTATTTGTGCTGCTCAACCTCCGTGATGTGCTGGCTTCCGAGGGGATGTGTCTGCCCTTTGATTATGCCTTTTCCCTGGCGGAAGAGGAGCTTTATGGGGAGCGCCCATTTCAGGGGCCGGTAAAGGTCCAGGGGAAACTGGAAAATAAGGCCGATGTGTTTTATCTCACCGCCGCCGTTTCGGTTCCTGTTTCCACCCGTTGTGCCCGCTGCGGCAAACCGGTGGAATATGTGAAAAAACTGGATCTTGCGTTGGTCATCACCCAGACGGTCAGCGGCGATGATTTGGCCGAGGATGTGTATGTGGTGGAAGGAGACAGCTTTGAGCTGGACGACATCGTCCGGGAAGAGCTACTTCTGCATATGGATATGACAGTGCTTTGCAAAGAGGATTGCAAGGGACTGTGCCCCAAGTGCGGCCACGATTTGAACGAAGGAGACTGCGGCTGCGACCGCAGGGAGATCGATCCACGCCTTCAAAAGCTCACACAGCTTTTTCAGGAATAAATAATATGTTTTCATAGATCGAGGAGGTGTCACCGATGGCGGTCCCGAAGAGTAAAATCTCGAAACAGAGAAGAGACAAGCGGCGTAGTGCCCACTGGAAGCTGGAAGTTCCCGGTATGGTCAAGTGCCCCAAGTGCGGCGAACTGATCATGCCCCACAGAGCATGCAGAAGCTGCGGCACATATAAAGGCCGTGAGGTCCTCAAAGTCGAGGTCAGCAAATAACACACGCATGAAAGATAGAGAGGGGACACCACCTTCTCTATTTTTTGTTATGTGGATGTTTTTTTTGACCAAATGTTTGCGAAAAGGAGGAACGGCCTGTGCCCGCTAAGATTGTGCATGTGGATCAGGACAGCCCGGCTGAAAAAGCCGGGATCTCCGCTGGATGGTGGCTGCAAAAGATCAACGGCCATCCCATCCGCGATGTGCTGGATTACAAGTTTTATTCCTATGACAGCCGCCTGGAGCTGACCCTGAGCCAGGAAAAGGACGGGGAAGGAAAGTCCCTTTCCATCGGAAAGGCCGAAGGGGAGCCTCTGGGGCTGGACTTTGAGACCTATCTCATGGACAAGCAGCGCAGCTGTGCCAACAAATGCGTTTTTTGCTTTATCGACCAGCTGCCCAAGGGGATGCGTTCTTCGCTGTATTTCAAAGACGATGACGCCCGCCTCTCCTTTCTCATGGGCAACTACATCTCCATGACCAATCTGAGCGAGGCCGATGTGCAGCGGATCATCGCCATGCACATTTCTCCGCTGAATGTGTCCATCCACACCACCAATCCGGATCTTCGCAGCCGGATGCTGGGCAATCCCCGGGGCGGGGAGAGCCTGGAATACCTCCGGCGGTTTGCCCAGGCCGGGCTCAAGATCATGGGCCAGATCGTGGTGTGTCCCGGCTGGAACGATGGGGAAGAGCTGGAGCGGACGCTGGAGGATCTGGCGGCTATGCACCCCAGTATTGCCCATGTGGCTTTGGTGCCGGTGGGTCTGACCCGTCATCGGGAAGGGCTGGAGCCGCTGCGTCCAGTGGACCGGGAAGAAGCCCGGCAGATCATCGGGGTGGTGGACAAGGCCCGGGAAAAATGCCTCAAAACTTATGGCGAGGCTTTTTTCTATGCAGCCGACGAGTTTTACCTCAAAGCGGGATTGCCGCTGCCTGGAGAGGAATACTATAACGGTTATCCCCAGCTGGAAAACGGCGTGGGGCTGATGTCTTTGTTCCGCCAGGAACTGCAGGGGGCGCTGCTCATGGCAGAGCCCACGGAAAATCCTCCGGCCTTCCTGATCGCCACCGGCGTTTCCGCCGCTCCTTTTATGGAGGAAATGGTGGCGCTGTGCAAAGAGAAGTGCCCGGACTTGCAGGGACGGGTGCAGCCAGTGAAAAATGATTTCTTCGGCCACGGTGTGGATGTGGCCGGCCTGCTCACCGGCGGGGACATCATCCGCCAGGTGAAGGATGTGCTCCGGCCGGGAGAGGAACTGTGGATTCCCGACTGTATGCTTCGCCACGGCGAGACCGTCTTTCTGGACGATGTATCGGTGGAAGAAATGGAGCAAAAACTGGGGACAAAGGTGCGGGTGCTGCCGGTGGACGGCGGCGCCTTCTGTGACGCCATCTTTCCCTGGGAAGAATAGAGAGAAGGCGGCTTTCACGTCGTTAAGATCGAAAGGGGGCAGCTATGCGAAAGCCTGTCATTGCCATTGTGGGACGGCCCAATGTGGGCAAGTCCATGCTTTTTAACCGGCTCATCGGCCGGAAACAGTCCATTGTGGAGGATACTCCCGGTGTCACCCGGGACCGGATCTATGCCGAGGGTGAATGGCGGGGCCGGGTGTTTGAGCTCATCGACACCGGCGGTATCGAGCCCAAAACCGACAACGAAATTCTGAAATTCATGCGGGAGCAGGCGCTCATCGCCATCGATACCGCCGATGTGATCATTTTCATCACTGATGTGCGCACCGGCGTCACCGCAGCCGACCAGGATGTGGCCGCCATGCTCAAGCGGTCCAAAAAGCCGGTGGTACTCTGCGTCAACAAGCTGGATGCTCCCGGCGATCCTCCGGCGGAGTTCTATGAGTTTTACAACCTGGGCATGGGCGACCCCATTGGGGTGTCGGCCATCCACGGCAACAACACCGGCGATCTGCTGGATGCCTGCTACGCTCATTTTCCCCCAGATACCGGAGAGAGCGAAGAAGAGGAGCACTGCATCCGGGTGGCCATCATCGGCAAGCCCAATGCAGGCAAATCCTCTCTGCTCAACCGCATCGCCGGGGAAGAGCGGGTCATTGTCAGCAATGTGCCCGGTACCACCCGGGACAGCATCGACCAGCGGGTCAGCAACAAATACGGCGATTATATTATGGTGGATACCGCGGGTATCCGGAAAAAAGCCCGGGTGGATGAAGATATTGAAAAGATCAGCGCCCTGCGGTCCATCATGGCCATTCAGCGGGCCGATGTGTGCCTGATCATGATCGACGCCACCCAGGGCGTCACCGAACAGGACACCAAAGTGGCCGGTTATGCCCATGAGAACGGCAAGGCCGCTGTCATTGTGGTGAACAAGTGGGACCTGGTGGAAAAAGAGACCAACACCCAGCGGGAATTTGAGCTGAAGATCCGGGAAGGGCTGGCCTATATGCAGTATGCCCCGGTGATCTTCCTGTCGGCCCTCACCGGCCAGCGGGTGGAGCAGTTGTTCCCCCTGATCAACACCGTGGCCCAGAACAACGCCATGCGTATCACAACAGGTACACTGAACACTATTTTGGCCGAGGCCACCCTGCGGGTACAGCCCCCCAGACAAGGGCCGCCGGCTGAAGATTTACTATATCACCCAGACGGGGATCAAGCCCCCCACTTTTGTTTGTTTCTGCAATGACGCCCGCCTGTTCCATTTCTCTTATCTCCGGTATCTGGAAAACCGGATTCGGGAAGTCTTTTCACTCACAGGCACTCCCATCAAGATGATCGTGCGGCAAAAAGGAGAAGAATAGGCTTCTTTTTCCTGTTTTTTCGGTTTACAAACTGGCACCCTTTGTTGTAAACTGGATGTAAATTGATCATCAAAATTGTTGAGGGGGAGAAGAAATGTTTCCGCACAGCCTGTGGGCCTGGGCGCTGGCCTTGGTCTGCGCTTATCTGATGGGGTCTTTCAGCACATCCATCACCGTTTCCAAACTTTTTTATAAAACCGATATCCGCAAGATGGGCAGCGGCAATGCCGGAGCCACCAATACATTGCGGAATTTCGGAGTGAAAAAGGCGTTGCTGGTGGTGCTGGGGGACGGCCTCAAAGCGGCGCTGGCCATGGTGCTGGCCAAAATCCTGGTGGGGCCGCAGGCCGTACTCTATGCAGGATGCGTGGCAGTGTTGGGACATATCTTCCCGGTGTATTATGGCTTCAAAGGCGGTAAGGGCGTCATGAGTGCCG
>JAHZHY010000049.1 GCA_019420045.1 Clostridiales bacterium | reverse complement strand
TGAGGAAGGGCAGATTTCGGTGAATGGGCGGATGGGCGTTCAGCTGCAATCGGCCAGCCTGCCGTCTTCCATCCGGGCCATGGAGGCACTTTCATTGTTTGCCCGGTGGAATGGAACAAGGGTGGAGCCGGGCCTGCTGGAAACCCTGGGCATCCATGAGCTGGGGAAGCAGCTCTACGGCAAACTGTCTCCAGGACAAAAACAAAGATTGCATCTGGCCTTGGCGCTGGTGGGGGACCCGGACATTCTGTTCCTGGATGAACCCACCGCAGGGCTGGATGTGCAGGGACGCATGGCACTGCGCAACCTGCTGGAACAGCTCAAACGGCAGGGAAAGACGGTGGTGCTGACCAGTCACGATATGGGCGAAGTGGAAAATTTGTGTGATACCGTGGCTATTCTGGCAAAGGGAAAGGCGGTGTTTTCCGGAACATTCCAACAGCTCCTGCTGCAGGAGGGAAGAGCGTGTAAAGTCACTTTGCACACCGAGAAGGAAACCATTTGTTTTGCATCGGAAGATCTGGGGAGAGATCTGCTTTCTCAGCTGGAACTATGCCGGGCTGCAGGGCAAAAAGTCCTGGATATCCAGGTGGAACGGGACTCTTTGGAACAGTGTTTTCTCCGGCTGACAAAGGAGGAAAACAGATGAAGGGATTGTTTTATGGTGTCCTATTGCAGTGGAAGATGGATCTTCGCAGCAAAACCATGCTGATTGCCTGCTACCTGGTGCCACTGGCCTTTTTCGTTTTGATGGGAGGCATTTTTGTTTCCATTATGCCGGAGAGCCGGCAGACTCTGACCCAGACCATGACAGTGTTCGCCATTTCCATGGGAGCGCTGATTGGCTTGCCGCCCACATTGGTGGAGTTTTATGGAAGCGATATCCGCAAAGTGTACCAGGTCAGCGGCATTCCAGGATGGGTGGGGTTTGTTCTGGCTCTGCTGTCGGCCTTCTGTCATCTTTTGCTCATGAGTGTGTTGCTACTTGGCCTTTCGTTTGTTTGTTTTGGCGGGGAAATTCCCCAAAATTTGCAGGAGTATGTGCTGGCTCTGATCTTGCTGCTCCTGGCCTCTTTGTTCATGGCCGGTGCGGTAGGGCTGGGCATCAAGGATCAGGCCAAAACCTCGTTGTTTTCCATTTTGCTTTTCCTGCCTTCCATCTTGTTGTCTGGGGTCTTTTTTCCGGCTCAGCTGCTGTCTCCTGTTTTGGAAGGTGTGGGAAAATGCTTTCCCGCCTTCTGGGGCAGCCGCTTGATGATGGGTGGATTTCATTGGGAGGATATCTTGCCTCTTGTAGGGCTTCTGTTTTTATATGGCGGCATTTGTATTCTGCTGCTGAAAAAGAGTTGAGGTAATTGTTCTTTGAGATTTTTTCAGGGAATTTCATAGAAAAGCAGAAAAACTTCCCATTGTTCAGCCAATCGTCACATTTGTGCGGTATACTGAAAGAAACAACGGAAGGAGGGGTCATTATGCCCCGTCTGCTGGTGGCGGACGATGAGATGCGCATTCGGGAACTGATCAAAAAATA
>JAHZHY010000048.1 GCA_019420045.1 Clostridiales bacterium | reverse complement strand
AAACAGCTATACCGGAGAATTGATCGCTCAGTCGGGAGTGTTTGAAGCCGCTGTGCTCAGCAAGAAGGTGGAACTGGAGCAGATCGGCCGCTTTGGTTTTCAGTCCGGCCGGGATGTGCAGAAGTTTGAAGGGATCTCTTGCCTGCGGGACGAAGCAGGGGTACCCTATGTGAAAGAGGGCATGACGGCCCGCTTCTTCTGCCGGGTCACAGGGCAGATGGATGTGGGAACCCACCGGATCTTTGTGGGCCAGGTGGAACAGGCCGAGTGTCTGGAAGGGGAGAGTATGACCTATGCCTACTACCATCAGGTAAAGAAAGGCGGCACCCCCAAGGAAGCCCCCTCCTACCAGGGAGAAAAAAAGGGGCAGCCGGTGCAAAAAGGCTGGCGGTGCAAGATCTGCGGTTATGTGTTGGAAGGGGAAACCCTGCCTTCGGATTTTGTTTGTCCCATCTGCAAAAAGGGGCCGGAGTACATGGAGCCTCTGGGCCAATAACGGCCCTTCTTCGCCTTTTTCCGGGCCTGGACAGTTTTCACAGGCTGTGGTAGACTGGAAGCAAATAAGCCCCCTCAGGGGGTGGGAAAGGGTGAACAGGGATGAATCAGCAGCGTCTGGCAAGAGTACGGCAGGCCATGGCGGAGCAGGGCCTGGAGCAGATCTTGGTCACAGCTCCCGCTTCGGTGTATTATCTCACCGGTCTGTGGGTTTCGCCCATGGAGCGGATGTGGGTGCTGTACATCACGGAGAAAGACTGCGTGCTTTATGCCAATGAACTCTTTGGCGTGGAAGAGCAGGAGGGAGCGGAGTTGGTGCTGCACACTGACAGCGACCAGCCCACCGCGGCCCTGGCACAAAGAGTGCTTCCCGGCAAGCTGGGGGTGGATAAGTTCTGGCCCAGCCGCTTTTTGATCGATCTGTTGGAAGCGCGGAGAGATGTGGTGCCCGTCCACGGCTCTGCACCGGTGGATCTGGTGCGGATGTACAAGGACAAGGAAGAGCAGCAGGCCATGATCCATGCCTCCCAGGTGAATGACCGGGTGATGGAGCAGGCCATTGCCGCTTTGCGGGAAGGAGTCACCGAGCAGGAGATCGCCTCCTTGGTGGAAAATCTGTATCAGAAAGAAGGCGGTAACCGGGGCGAAGGGGTCATTGTCAGCTTTGGCGCCAACGGAGCCGATCCTCATCACAGCCCGGATCAGACGGTGCTGCGCCAGGGCGATTCGGTGGTGCTGGATTTGTTCATGCCCATCCGCCGCTACTGGTGCGATATGACCCGGACGGTGTTTTTCGGCCAGGCCGACGAGGAACAGAAGCGGGTCTATGAAGTGGTCCGTCAGGCCAACCTGGCGGCAGAGCAGGTGCTTCGACCCGGTGTTCCCCTGTGTCAGGTGGATCAGGCGGCCCGCAAGATCATCGAAGAGGCGGGTTATGGTCCCTACTTCACCCATCGCCTGGGCCATGGATGCGGCTTGGAGTGCCATGAACCACCGGATAACAGCAGTGTGAGTCAGGCCATTGCTCAGCCGGGTATGGTCTTTTCGGTGGAGCCGGGGATCTATCTGCCCGGCCGCTTCGGTGTTCGCATCGAAGATCTGGTACTGGTGACCGAAGATGGCTGTCAGGTCCTCAATGCATTGTCCAAAGATCTGCGGATTGTGTAATTTTCATGGAATACAGCAAAAAGAGAGCCCCGAAACCGGGGCTCTCTTTTTGTATGTATGGGATATAGGAGGATCAATAGTTTTCGCAGTGGATCTCGAAGAAGCTTTGAGGATGAGCGCAGGTGGGGCAGACGGCAGGGGCCGAAAGACCGGTGACGATATGACCGCAGTTGCGGCATTCCCACACCTTGATCTGGCTCTTCTGGAAGACCTGAGCAGTCTCCACATTGTGCAGCAGAGCACGATAACGCTCTTCATGGTGTTTTTCAATGGCAGCAACCAGACGGAATTTAGCGGCCAGCTGGGGGAAGCCTTCTTCCTCGGCGGTTTTGGCAAAGCCTTCGTACATATCGGTCCATTCGTAGTTTTCGCCCTGGGCGGCGTGGAGCAGGTTCTGGGCGGTGTCTCCCAACCCTCCCAGCTCTTTGAACCACATTTTGGCGTGTTCCCGCTCGTTTTCGGCGGTTTTCAGGAAGAGAGCGGCGATCT
>JAHZHY010000047.1 GCA_019420045.1 Clostridiales bacterium | reverse complement strand
GGTGCAGGCTGCATTCTGGGAAAAGACCTGGACACAGCTGGAACCGATAAACCCTCTGTTGGGACTGGGAACACCGCAGATATGGGAAGCCGCTGCCCGGGCCTGCCGCTGGGCCGGTCCGGCCAGTGCCAGCCGTCCCTTTTTCCGCGCCATCCGGTCATAGCTTTCGATGGCATCGCCCACGGCATAGATATCCTTATCGCTGGTGCGGAAGTTGGAATCGGTCCAGATGCCTCCGGTCTCGCCAATGCGCAATCCGGCCTCCTGGGCCAGCTGTGTTTCCGGGCGTACACCAATAGCCAGAATCACCGCCTGAGCCGGCAATGCAAAGCATTCCTCTCCTCTTTGCACTGTGACCTGATCCTGTTCAATGGACACCACCCGGGTTCCCAGATAAAGCTTCAGTCCCTGATCCATCAGCTCTTTGTGGAGGATCTGCACCATGTCTGCATCAAAGGGAGCCATAACCTGCTCCAGTCCTTCCACCAGCGTCACGGTTTTTCCCGCTTTATAAAGGTTTTCCGCCACCTCCATGCCGATAAAGCCGCCGCCCACTACCACGACCTGCCGGCATTCCTCAGCAGAAACAAACTCCCGGATCTGGTGCACATCGGCCACATTCCGCAAAGTGAATACATGGCCGCCATCGGAGCCGGGGATGCTGGCCGGACGCAGAGGCGAAGCACCAGGAGACAAAATCAGCTTGTCATAGCTTTCCCAATAGACCCGTCCCGTGGCCAGTTCCTCCACTTCCACCTGCTTTTTCTCCCGACAAATCCGGCGTACCCGGTTGCCGGTGCGCACATCGATGTCATGCTGGTTTTTAAATCGCTGAGGCGTCATCAGCACCAGAGCCTCTTCCTGGGGTACTACTCCCCCCAGGTGATAGGGCAGGCAGCAGTTGGAGAAAGAGACATGCTCTCCCTGCTCCAAAATGAGGATTTCCGCCTGAGCATCCAGACGGCGCAAACGGGCGGCCGCAGAAGCTCCTCCGGCCACGCCTCCTACAATCACAATCTTTTTTCCCATCGTCTTTCCCCTTCTTTCTGCTTCACATAGCCCGGCCGGCGGCAGTTGGCTGCCGCCGGCCAAGGCAAAACAGGATGCGTCCTATATGGACCGATGTTACAGGCTGGCTACATTGTCCCGCCAGACCAGTTTTTCGCCCACTTCTTCTGTGGTCATGTCATAATACTTGCAGGCGATCTCCACACCGTGCTCGATGCAGCCGGCGCAATGGTCCTTGCGGGCCTTGCCGCCCCAATCGTGGAGGTTTTCCTGGCAGATCTCCCGGCAGATCACGCTGCCCATGGCATCCTTGAATTCATTGACCATGTTGTTGTAGCGGCGATATTCCACATCGTACAGACCGTCGGGCTTTTCCTCCTTGGGATGCTTGCGGCCGTGCTTGGAGCCCACTGCCAGAATGGCTCCGGACAGAGCGCCGCAGGAATAGCCGCTCATGCCCAGACCGCCGCCAAAACCGGCGCACAGGGCGCAGGTCTCATAAACGGCATCCGAGGGCGGGATCACTCCACAGGACAAAAAGGCTTCATACACGCTTTCGCAGCAGTTCAGGCCGTTATAGAAATTCCACAGAGCCGCCTTTTTGATTTCTTCCATTTTTTCTTTTGTGATAGCCATACGATAGTTCCTCCTCAATTTTCATCGGTTTTCAAAATTGTTTTATCACAGGATCAGGTTGAGCACATGGTAATAAGCAAAGCTGAAGACCAGATAAACGCTCAGCGCCGGCAAAACCTTCTTGACCATATCGCTGAAGTTAACCTTGAAGTAGTTGGCCGCTACCACCACGCACACATGGGTGGGAGACAGCTGGTTTGCAGCCCAGGCAAAGCAGCCCAGCACCATCACCAGCGGGATACCGAAACCGGGGATGGCCGCAAAAGCCAGCGGGGCCGCCACGGCGATCATGCCCTGAGCACCGGTGAGCACGCTTCCCACGAAGATCAGCAGCAGGAAGGCCAGGTAGGTGGGGATGGGCAACTGCTGGAAGGCCTGCACCAGAGAATCCATGATGCCCGCATGGGACAGGAAGCCCTGGAAGATGAAGATAAACAGTGTGCTCAGCAGCATCACTTTGTCAATGGCCTTGGGCAGCAGTTCCAGGATCTCTTTGGGAGTGATCCGGTAAACGAAGAAGCAAAGCAGCAGCACGATGGCCAGGGAGATCTCAACCGACAGACCCACACCCATGATCAAAACCATAATCAGGATCAGCGACCAGATATGCTTGAACAGGCTGATGGCCGCTTCCTTCTTGGTTGCTGTAATGGGCTGATCGGACTTGGTGGGCAGTTTGCGCAGATAGAAGAAGTAACCGGCCAGGAACAGGACGATCACCGGCGGGATCATCGCCAGCACAAACTGGGAAATGGGCAGACCGGAAAATCCGCACAGCAGCAAGATGACCGGATAGGTGGGCAGGAAGCTTTCGGGAATGTGACGGAAATAGGAAGTGATGATGGCCTTCTGTTTGGGATCGCAATATTCCCCGGTGGCCTGATCCACGATCTGGCCGCAGAGGATCAGCGCCGCGGGAGAGGGCAAAAAGCCGATGATAATGGGAATGAGCAGCGCGTTGACGATACGGTTATTGAACAGATTGACCATATCCACCTGTGCTTTTTGGATCTGCTGGCGTTTATCCAGCAATCTCTGCAAAAAGGTGATCAGATAGATGTCCAGCACAATGGCCATTTTTGACCAGTCGCTGATGGTTCCCCATATCACCTGTCCGCTCTCGTTGATGGGAATCATGCAAAGCACCATAGTTGCGGCAATGCCTGCGATGAATGCCCAGTGAAGCGGCTTCTTGATCCAGATGATCGCCACGATCACAGCGAAGATCAGTATCAGCTTCAGCAAATTCATATCCATAAAATGTACCCCCCGTATGTAATTTGTTCCAGCTCCTGTTTACAGGAGCCTGTTTCTCATAGTTATCCCTGATACATCAGGGCAAAGGGCTTGCGGCGCAGCAGCTGGCCCTGTCCGGCATGGCCCACATAGCTGCCGTTTTCCACCACGGTTTCACCACGGAGCAAAACGGTCTCCACCCGGCCGATCTTCTCCATTCCTTCATAGGGGCAATAATCCACCTGATGGAGGGATTCCTCATTGGTGATGATCCCCTTGTACTCCGGATCGAAGATGACCACATCGGCATCATATCCCACGGCCAGGGCGCCTTTTCGATGGCCCAGTCCGCAGTTTCTGGCCGGGTTGGCGGCAAAGACCTGCACCAGCTGTTCCTTGGTGATCTTTCCGGCGGCCACGCCATAGGTCCACAGCACATCCAGGCGGTTCTGCAGTCCAGGAGCGCCGTTGGGGATCATGCGGAAGTCGTCCTTGCCCATATGCTTCTGTTCTTTCCAGTCAAAGCCGCAATGGTCGGAACTGACAGCGTTGAGCCAGCCTTCGTTGATGCCCTTCCACAGAGCGTCAAAATGATCGGGTGTGCGCAGCGCCGGCGAACAGACATATTTGGCACCTTCGAAATTCGGTTTCGCCAGATTGGACTCATCCAGCACCAGGTAATGGGAGCAGGTTTCGCCCCGCACTCTGGCTCCGTCCATCCGGGCTCTGCGGATCTCTTCCAGCGCTTCCCGGCAGGTGACATGGACAATGTAAATGGGCGCATCGGCCAGCTGAGCCAGATAGATGGCCCGGCGGGTGGCCTCAGCTTCCACCAGCGGCGGACGGGACACCGCATGATAATAGGGTTCGGTATGTCCTTCGGCGATGAGCTTCCGCTGGAGAATGTCGATGGCATCGGCATTTTCCGCATGGACCATCAGAGTGATGCCGGCCTCTCTGGCCTTTTCCAGCGCTTTGAGAATGGCTTCGTCATCGGAGTGGAAGAACATTCCCTTGTAAGCCATGAACAGCTTCATGGTGGGATAGCCTTCCTCGGCCAACCGGGGGATCTCCTCAAAAACCTCGGGCCGGGGATCGGTGAGCACACAATGGAAGGAATAATCCACCGCTGCAATGCCCTGGGCCTGCTCCTTTTCATAGGTCTCAATGGATTCCAGCAGACCGTGGTCCTTCTTCTGGTTGACGAATTC
>JAHZHY010000046.1 GCA_019420045.1 Clostridiales bacterium | reverse complement strand
TTTTCGGTATAAGCTCCCTGGCCATACACATAGGTGACGCCGATCTCCAGCTCATCCATGATCCGTCGGGCAATGCGCTCTTCTTTTTCCGACACCACATACACCATTTTTGCGGTATCGCTGCCATAGAGCACCACATCAAAGACAATAGCGAACACCATGATGGACAAAAGGGCATACAGACCGGTGTTCACATTGTGAAACACCACCATGGAGCAAAGTACCACCACCAGGTCGGTGCAGAAAAACAGCTTGCCGGTTTCGATGTGCTTATACCGCAGCTTGAGAAGACGCACCAGGATGTCGGTGCCCCCTGTGGTGGCACCGGCCCGAAAGACCAGAGCGATACCCACAGCCAGCACCACGGCCCCAAAGAAGGCGCCCAACAGCAGATCTTCGGTGAGAGGGCCATAGGGGGTGAGCAGATTGACCACAAAAGAAGAAAAGAAAGTGACATAAATGGTGGACAGCAAGAACCGCAGTCCCAGTTTCCACACCCCGGCCACCAGCAAGGGAATGTTGATGCACAGCATCAGCGTGCCGGTAGGCAGGCCGGTAAGGCGGTTGAGAATGACGCTGATGCCCACCACGCCGCCAGGGGCCAACTCATTGGGGTCCAGAAACAGGGCCACAGCCGCGGCATAAATCACCGATCCGATGGTGAACAGGATGTACTGCCACAACAATTTTTTCCACTGGATTCCATTTTTCTTTCCCATGGGGATCGCCTTCCCTTCTCGCAGATTCCATCTGCTTCTATGATACCCGTCCTTTCGTGGTTTTGTCAAGGGAACGCTCTTGTATTTCCCCCATTTTTCGTCAAAATTCACCCCATTTCCCTGTTAGTTCTCTTTTCCGTCATTTTCCTTTTAGTTTCGGCCGTTTTCTTCTATTTACTCCAGAATCAACTCCATCTGAATTTCCCCATCCAGGGTGTTGCCCGTTTCCCGAAATCCCAGACTGTAATACAGGGCCCGGGCCTTCTCATTCCCCGGCACATAATAAAGCTGCGCCCGGTCAAACAGCCTCGCCTGGCGTATCTTCTCCAGGGCCAGCTCCATGGCCCGGCGGCCATGCCCTTTTCCCTGGTACCGGTAATCAATCATAAACCGCCAGATCTCCGCCGTCTTTTCCTCCGGCCGCCAGTCCAGCATGATGAAACCCACCGGCTCTTCCCCTTCATACAGGGCATAAGGGCGGGCGGTTTTCTGAAACACCCAGGCATGGGCCAGAGAATACAGATTGGCTGTGACAAATTTCTCCTGTCCTTTGCCTGTGGAAAGATTCAGAATCCTTTGATAATTGTCTCCGGTGATTTCCCGCAGTTCCACTTATTCTTTCTCCCCTGTCAGATCCATCTCCATCACCACTTCGTTGCCCTCCATGGCCCCGGTTTCCTGAAAACCCATGCTCCGGTACAGATGCTTGGCCCCCTGGTTTTCCTCCACATAGTTGATCTGCACTTTGTCAAACAGTCCGCTTTCCCTCAGAAACTCCAAGGCCTTCTGCACCGCCGCCCGGCCATAGCCTTTTCCCTGGAACCGATAGTCGATCATCAACCGCCAGATTTCCACCCATTTTTTCTCCGGCCGCCAGTCAAACATGATAAAGCCCACTGGCTCTTCCCCTTCGTAAAGGGCATAGGGGCGGGCCCTGTCCCGAAACACCCAGGCCTGGGCCAGGGACCGGACATTCTGGGCCACAAACTCCTCTTGCCCTGCGCCAGTGGAAAGATCCAGAATTTTTTGATAGTTCTGCTCTGTGATGGTTCTAAGTTCCATAATATTCCTCCGTAATTTACAATATTTTACTAATACTATTATACCATATTTCCCCTCTTTCTGACAACCCGGAGGATATTTCTGCCCCTTCCCCACTCCTGCCCTTGACAGCCCGGTTCTTTCCTGCTAACATGAAGTTAACTTCACAGGAAGTTTGCTTCATGTTGTTGGGAGGAACCCATGAAAACAAAGGTAAAAGAATTGCGTACAGCGGCCAGGATGACGCAGCAGCAGCTGGCCGATCTGGTTCATGTTTCATCAAGAACAATCATTTCCATTGAAAAGGAGCAATACAGCCCTTCTCTCATGCTGGCCTACCGGATTGCACAGGTGTTTGATGTCACGGTGGAGGAGCTGTGCTGTCTGCAAGAGAATAAGGAACAGGAGGATCGGGAATATGAAGATTTATCATAAAAAGAATTTTGCAGAGGGCCTGTTCATGCTGGTGCTGGGCCTACTGAATTTGTCCACAGGCATCAGCCAAAGCAGCATAACCGTCAAGGATGGTATTGTGTGCGCTGCGCTCTTCTTGTTTGGCGGGACTCTGCTCCTGCGAAGTCTATCCCGAAGTGCCAGCCGCCAGGATAAAATCGAGGCCATGGACGAGCGCAACCAACTGATCAAACTGAAATCGGAAAGCCGGGCATTTGTCATTAGCCGATCGGTTCTCTTTGTGCTGATACTGGGCTGTGTGGCCGCTTACATCGCTACAAAAAACCTGGGCATCATCGGCATTATGGTAGGTCTTTCCCTGGCCTGGGGGCTTTCCTTCCTCACTGAGATTTTCACATATATTTATTATGAATCCAAGAATTGAAAAGGGAGAAACAGACCATGAATCCATCACCCAAACGCTACCCCTTGAAAGACGAACGGGACCAACAAATCGATGTACAGGCCAAAAGCCATGCACTGGAATATGTCATTGCAGCCACACAAATTTTAACGGTTCTGTGCCTGATCAAAGGCAATCCTGCATGGAGAGGAAGTCTGTCTCTGCTGTTCTTCGGCATTGCCTTTATGCTGTTCTATAAGTATC
>JAHZHY010000045.1 GCA_019420045.1 Clostridiales bacterium | reverse complement strand
GTTGTCCACAGCCTGTTTTTTGTCCACAGCTATCCACGTCCTTCCACAGCCCTTGGGGGAAAAAACGTGGATTTCGTGTTTTATCGGTTCTGGATGTTCTTTTTCAGGTCGCTGAGGGCGGCGGAGAAGCTTTCGTCTTTTTCGATCTGCACCTGGGTTTTGTTGATGGCGTGGAGTACAGTGGTGTGGTCTCTTCCCATAAACCGGCCGATTTCCGGGAAGGACAGGTCGGTCATCTCCCGGATCAGGTACATAGCCACCTGTCGGGGCACCACCACATCCTTTGTTTTGGCCGAGCCCAGAATCCGCTCGGTGGTGATGTTGTAGAAGTTGGCCGTCTCTTCCAGAATCAGTTCCGGTGTGGGTTTCAGGCCTGGGCTTGCTTTGAAAATATCCCGGATGCACTCTTCCGCCAGGGTCATGTCGATGGCCCGGCCCATGAGGGAGTGTTTGGCGAAGATCTTTTTTACTGCGCCTTCCAGCTGCCGCACATTGTTTGTAATGGAGGAGGCGATGTATTCCACCACATTGGGGGGCAGTTCGGCGCCCAGCATTTCGGTTTTCGCATTGACCAGGGCCATGCGGGTTTCGAAATCCGGGGGCTGGATGTCAGCCAGAAGGCCCCATTCGAAGCGGGACTGGAGACGGTCTTCCAGAGTGAGGATCTCTTTGGGAGGCCGGTCGGAAGTGAGGACGATCTGTTTGCCCGATTCGTGCAGGGTGTTGAAAGTGTGGAAAAATTCCTCCTGGGTGCTGATCTTGCCGGCGATAAACTGGATATCGTCCACCAGCAGCAGGTCGGCCATGCGGTATTTTTCCCGGAAGGAAGCCACATCGCCCCGTTGGATGGCGCTGATCAGCTCGTTGGTGAAATCGTCGCCTTTGACATAGACGATGCGGTAGGCCGGACGGGTGCGGGCGATGTAGCCGGCGATGGCATAGAGAAGGTGGGTTTTGCCCAGACCGGACTGGCCATAGATAAACAGAGGGTTGTAGGCACTGGCCGGTTTTTGCGCCACGGCATAGGCGGCCGCATGGGCAAACTTGTTGCTGCTGCCCACGATGAAGCGCTCAAAGGTGTAGTTGGCATAGACGGTATCCTCGTTGGCCGCCTTCCACAGGCTCAGCTCCTCGTCACCGCACAGCACCCGCAGGGCCAGATCGTTGCCGGTCAGGTCCCGCACTGCATCGCAGAAAGGCTGGGCATACCGGTTTTCGATCATTTCCTGCTTCATGCGGGAGGTGGTGAGCAAAATAAAAACGCCGTCTTTCACCGTCACGGCGGAGGCGTCCCCAAACCAGGTGGAGATGACAACAGGTGTGAATTGCTGCTCCAGCACATGGATTACATTTTGCAGCAGCTCGGCAGGGCTCATCATATCTTCTCATCCATTCAAATTTTTTCTGTAAAGCCTATAAAACAGCAGACTATATTGTATCACAATAAATTCCCCAGCACAACAAAAAAACGGTGGATAACCTGTGGATAACTGGGGAGTGTTCCATAAACTATATATAATACATTATAATATAATAGAGGAAAAAAGGAAAGTCTTCCCCGGTGGATTTTGCAAAAACCGGGAAAATGGTGTTGTGCACAAAAATCTCCACAGGCTGTTGAAAGATTGGTCTGTTTGCTCCCACCTTGCACCAAGGGAGAAAGTGGGGTACAATAAACGGGATTAAACTACGGAAAAGAGGGGAACGAATTGGAAAAAGTGGTATTGGGGCTGTCCGGCGGTGTGGATTCCGCTTTGTGTGCCCGCCTGCTGTTGGAAAAAGGTCATTCGGTCACAGGCGTTTATCTGGACACCGGCAACGGAGGGGTGGAAGAAGCTCACAAGGCCGCTTTGGAACTGGGTATCCCCTTTTGTTCGGTGGATGTGAAAGAGCAGTTGGAGGAAAAGGTCATTGCCCCCTTTATGGAGGGATACCGCCGGGGAATCACCCCCATTCCCTGCATTTTCTGCAATCCGGCGGTGAAGTTTCATGTTCTTTGGCAGAAAGCCCAGGAACTGGGGGCTTCCTATGTGGCCACCGGCCATTATGCGGTGACCCGTAAACTGGAAAACGGAGTTACCGGCCTGTATATGTCCCCTTCTCCCAATGACCAGAGTTATATGCTCTATCGCTTGCCGCCGGAGCTATTAGGCCATGTACTCTTCCCTTTGGGGGAGCTTTGCAGCAAGGAGGACACCCGGACTCTGGCCCGCAAGGCCGGGCTCAGCGCCGCCAATAAGCCGGACAGCATGGAAATCTGCTTTATTCCGGAAGGGGATCACGCGGCTTTTATGGAACAGCGGGGCCTGGGACTGCCTCCCGGGGATTTTGTGGACGAAGCGGGAAATGTGCTGGGAAAACACAAAGGCATTCACCACTACACCCTGGGCCAGCGCCGGGGACTGGGCATCGCCGCAGAGGGACGGCTGTTTGTCAAAGAGATCCGGACAGAGCAAAACCAGGTGGTCCTTTCCCTGACCCCTCCCACTGCTCAGGTCATTACAGTGGAAAGTCTGTGCCGTACGGCGCCGGAATACGGGGCAGAGCCATTTGAGGCCGATGTAAAGATCCGCCACAGCCGCCGCCTGGACAAGGCCCTGGTGACTTATCTGCCGGAAGGGCGGGCCAAAGTGGAATTTTCCGCTCCGGTGCGGGCGCCCTCCCCTGGTCAGTCGGCGGTTTTTTACCAGGATGGCCGGGTCATCGGCGGTGGGTATATTGAAAAACAGCCCTGATTTTAAAAATTTTTCGTGCAATGAGAGAAATTGTCTGATATAATAAATCCGAATGTGGAGCAGTCTGCATTTTTGACCCTGGATACCAAGAGTTTTGTATAGAAACACATAAGGAGTGTAGAAAATGCATAAGTACGTTTACCTGTTTTCCGAGGGCAACGGCAATATGCGTGAGCTGCTGGGCGGCAAAGGTGCCAACCTGGCTGAGATGACCAATCTCGGCATGCCTGTGCCCCAGGGCTTCACCATTTCCACCGAAGCCTGCACCCGTTACTATGAAGACGGGGAGAAGATCGCTCAGGACATCGAGGATCAGATCTACGAATACCTGAAGAAGATGGAAGAGATCAACGGCAAGAAGTTCGGCGATCCCCACAATC
>JAHZHY010000044.1 GCA_019420045.1 Clostridiales bacterium | reverse complement strand
TGACAAAGCACCGCTCCTTGTCGGCTACCAGATCAATGGCGCCGGTAATGGCCACCACGCTGTCAAAACGAGCGGCCACTTCCTTGGCAAAGGCAACGGCGGCATCCAGGTTGTCCTCTGTGACGGCATCGGAGAGATCGGCGTCCACACCCCGGGTCTTGCCGCTGCCCTGGGCCAGGGTCTTGATCTCGGAGATATTGCCCCGGATGACGGCGAAATGCACCTGTTCCAGCAGATCCAGCGCCGTTTTGGTGCGCAGCGCGCTGGCGCCGGCCCCTACCGGGTCCAGCACCACCGGATGGGAAAGTTCATTGGCCTTTTTCCCGGCGGCAAACATCCCCGGAATGGTACGGCTGTTCAGTGTGCCGATATTGATATTCAGGCCGCCACAGATGGAAGTGATCTCCTCCACCTCTCCCAGGTCATCGGCCATAATGGGGCTTCCCCCACAGGCCAGCAGCACATTGGCCACATCGTTGACGGTGACATAGTTGGTGATATTGTGGATCAGAGGGGACTTTTCCCGCACATTGTCCAGACAATTACCCAGCATTTTGCTTCCTCCTTTTTCAATAAAAAAACGCCGCGGGCTTGCCCTCCGGAGAAGGCCTCCCGCGGCGAAAACCGCAAACGAATGAACTCCCTCCGTTGGCATTACCCAAATCAGGTAGCAGGTCGAAGCGCACAGCTTCCTCTCAGCTCGTTTGCGAGCTCCCTGGTCACATATAATGTCGTATTTCATTATAAAACCGGGCACAGGAAATTGCAAGGATTTTATCCTTAGATTCCCAGCCAGGGCTGAAGGGCGTTGAACAGATATCCAACCAGAATGATCCCCACAGTGCAGATGGCCACAAATACTCCCAGCAGCCGGGGCTTTACCGCGCGGCGCAGCATGATCAGGGAGGGCAAAGACAAAGTGGTCACCGCCATCATAAAGGAGAGCACAGTGCCCAGCATGGCCCCTTTGCCCAGAAGAGCCTGGGCCACAGGGATGGTGCCGAAAATGTCAGCATACACCGGCACGCCGATGATGGTGGCCAATATAACACCCAGGGGATTTTTTCCGCCCAGCACCGTTTCCACCCAGCTCTGGGGGATCCAGTTGTGAATCAGCGCTCCAATGCCCACACCGATGAGGATATAGGGAAAAACCTTCCGGAAGGTGGAGAGCATCTGCTCTTTGGCATAAACCACCCGATCCTTTTGGGTCAGAACCGGTCCATCGGCCTGAACGGCCACCCCCTGGCGGATAAACTCCTCCACCTGGTCCTCCAGATGCAGCCGCTGGATGAGGGCTCCCCCCACCATGGCCACAACAAGCCCCAAAATCACATAGATAACCGCCACTTTAGCTCCAAAAATCCCCATCAGCAGCACCAGACTGCCCAGGTCCACCATAGGTGAAGAAATGAGGAAGGAGAAGGTCACCCCAATCGGCAGTCCCGCTCCGGTAAATCCCATAAAGAGGGGGATGGAAGAGCAGGAACAAAAGGGCGTCACCGTTCCCAGGAGAGCTGCCACCAGATTGGCCCCCATTCCCCGGAACCGGCCCAGGATCTTCCGGCTTCTCTCCGGCGGAAAATAGCTTTGCAGATAGGAGACCAAAAAGATCAGCAGACAAAGCAGCACCGTGATTTTGATCACATCATAGAGAAAAAAGTGCAGGCTTCCTCCCATGGGACTGGCGGTATCCACTCCCACTTTGTCCAGTCCCCGGCCGATCAGATCATTGAGCCAAGCCATTCCCAGAAGCTGATCCTGTATAAAATTCCACAGGCCCATCTTGCTCCCGCCTTTCATAAAATAATTTAAATATTTCGATGTGTCTATTTTATTCTTTCTTCTGCCGCTTGTCAAGGAAAAATTCACATTCTTCAATATTACCACTTTGCTGCCAAAGATGCAGAAACGAAAAAAGAGACACGACTTTTTGTCGTGTCTCTTTTTCTGGTGCGGTCAACGGGACTTGAACCCGTATGGTTGCCCACACGCCCCTCAAACGTGCGCGTCTGCCTGTTCCGCCATGACCGCATGGATTGAATTAGCTTGTTTATTCTATCACACTGCCCTCAAAAATGCAAGAGCTATTCCAAGGGTTTTCCAAAAAAGTATAGCATCAGCCTGCTGTCAAAGATTTTGGTACGGGTAGTGGGGGTCGAACCCACACGGTTGCCCACAGGAACCTAAATCCTGCGCGTCTGCCAATTCCGCCATACCCGCATACAGAGCCTATACAGCATATCACAAACCCCCGCCTTCGTCAATGGAGAGTCCTGTTGCTGCGAAGAGCCGGATATGCTACAATTCTGTTCGGATTTACCCTTCCACACATCCCAAAGAGAGGAACCACAGCCCTATGATACAGCCAATCTATCGCAAAAACACCATCCAGATCCCACTGGATTTTCCCTTCTCTCTGGAGCATATCTTTACCTGCGGTCAATGCTTCCGCTGGCAGGAGTCCCCTCGGGGCGGTTATGTGGGTGTGGCCTTGGGACGCCCCACCCGAATATGGACCCATCAGGGCTCCCTTTTTCTCCGGAGTACAGCACAGAATTTTGAGGAAGTGTGGCGGAACTATTTCGATCTGGACCGGGATTACCAGGCCATGACCCAGGATTTTCTCGTCAATCCCTTTATGGAAAAGGCGGTGGCCTATGGGGAAGGGCTGCGTATCCTCCGTCAGGATTCCTGGGAGACCCTGATCTCCTTTCTGATTTCCCAATGCAACCGCATCCCCCGCATTCAGGCCATCCTGGATCGGCTATGCCGGGGATGCGG
>JAHZHY010000043.1:23084-24432 GCA_019420045.1 Clostridiales bacterium | reverse complement strand
CAAGGGCCTGCGTGCAGCCGATTGGCCGCTAAAAGCGGTCAATCGGCCACACTTGTCCCTTGAGAAGTGCAAAAACCGACGCACCGGTCGCCGGTTTTTGCGGATTGATGAGGGTAAGGCAAACGGTTTCTCGGCGCTATATAGGGTTCTCGATAATTTGAAAAGTCCCTCCTGACTGGGAGGGACTTTTTGTATGTCAGATTGCAGCCAACAAGACTTGGTTCTGTTGCTCAGCGCGGCAGCGGCGGGGTAGCCCCGCTGCCGTTCCGCTCTTTGCCGGATTGCGATCAACTAAACCTGGTTCTATTTCCCAGCGCGGCAGCGGCGGGGTGGCCCCGCTGCCGTTCCTCTCTTTGCCATTGATGGTTGTATTTGCCTGGGCAAAGAAAGTTTTGGGTGCAGCGTCACGCTGCTAGAAGTTCAGGATTTCGATGGCGTCCTTGATGGTCTTTTCCATAGCCTCGTGGCCGTATTTGTCCACATCGGCCTTGCTCTTGGGCCCGTGGGTGATGCAGCCAGCGCCGCCGATGCAGCCGCTTTCGCAGGCCATGCCCTCGATAAAGTTGTTGGGCAGCACATTCTTGCTGGCCCGGAGCAAGGCGGCTTTGCATTCGGTGATGCCATTGCAGGAAATGGCGTTAAGGGTGAATTCATCGGGAGAGACGCCGCATTCCTTCAAGGCCTCTTCTACCGCCACGGCAAGACCGCCGCTGCGGGCAAAGACCCGACCGAAATAGGAGGCGTTGTCCAGGGCCTCGCCGGGGAGAGAGGTGAGGTCAATCTTTTTGCTGTCGAAGAGGGCCTGCAATTCTTCAAAGGTGAGGACGCAGTCCACCAGATCTTTCACCCGCTCCTGCTTCCGCTCGGCCTTTTTGGCGGTGCAGGGCCCGATGAACACCACTTTGCAGCCGGGATGGATGCGCTTGATGTACTTGGCGATCTCGCCCATGGGGGACAGGTTGTGAGAGATGTGCTGGGCCATGTCGGGGAAGCTCTTGCGGATGTAATCCACAAAGGCCGGGCAGCAGGAACTGGTGAGGAACTTCTTTTCGGCCAGCTCCTGGGCCTCCCGCCAGGCCACCATGTCGGCGCCCAGAGCCACTTCCACCACATTGAAGAAGCCCAGGGCCTTCAGACCGGAGACCACCTGTTCCACTGTGGCATGATGGAACTGGCTGGAGATGGAGGGGGCCACAATGGCGAAGACCTGATATTTCTGGTTGTTTTCCGATTTCTGGATCAGGTCGATGCAATCCAGAATGAAGGACTTGTCGGAAATAGCGCCGAAGGGGCACTGATAGACGCAGGCACCGCAAGCGATACATTTGCTGTTGTCAATGGAAGCCTT
>JAHZHY010000043.1:0-23074 GCA_019420045.1 Clostridiales bacterium | reverse complement strand
GTTTTCGTCCATGTGGATGGCGCCCACCTTGCAGGCGTTTTCACAGGGGCGGGAGGACTTGACGATGGCGCTGTAGGGGCAGGCGCTGACACAGCGGCCGCACTCAATGCACTTTTCCTGGTCGATGACAGCCCGGTGGTTCACAATGGAGATCGCTCCCTTGGGACAGGCGTTCATGCACCGATGGGCGATGCAGCCACGGCAGGATTCGGTGACCCGGATACCGGCCACAGGACATTCGTCACAGGCGATGTCGATAACCTCGATCACATTGTCGTTTTCCGGATCGCCGCCCATGGCCATGCGCAGCCGCTCTTCCATGATGGCCCGCTCCTTGTAGATGCAGCAGCGCATGGTGGGCTGAGGGCCGGGAACCAGTCGGGCAGCGCTGCCCAGCAGCCCCCGGGCCAGATTGTTTTCCCAGGCCAGAGAGGCCACTTCCTTGAGAGCCTGGTATTTCAGCTCCTGTACTTGTGTATCAAAAACCATAGTATTTTTTCCTTTCCTGTTTTCTTTTCGGGAAAGATCAGCAGTATTCCACTGTGACCCGCTTGCCCATTTCCCGCAGGATCTTTTCCAATTTTTCAATGATGCTCATTTTCAGGGAAAAATCGATGTGCAGGGAGGGGGATTGGAGGGGTTCACCGCTCTTCCCACAAAAAAGTGGATGTCGGTGGCATCTTCCAGCAGCACCCGGGCGATCTGGGTGGCGGCATCGCTGCGGGTATCCCAGTGAGAGGGAATGGATTGGGAAGACGCATAGCGGCCGGCCATCTCCAGCACCCGGCTGAGGGTGACAATGCCCTCAGTAACCAGGTCGATGCCCCGGATCTTGGCCACCGGCGGAATGTCCGGGTCCACATAATCCTCACTGATGATCAGCTGACGCCCCAGATAGCGGCTGACCATCTGGGCGGTGCTGCCGCCGCAGACGATATGGGTGCCTTCACTGGCGAAAAAGCGGTGCATAAAGGCTTCGTCGTCCTCGTGCTGACGGGGCGGTCCCACCAGCAGGTTGACCGCTTGACGGGTACGCATTTTGAATACAGCCACCGTCACATCGTCGTCGATGCGCTCCAGATACAGATCCCGGCAGGCATCGGCCACCCGGGCGGCCAGATTCTTGGCCGAAAGCTCCGGGGTGTAGATCTCCTCCACATACTGAAGTACTCCTTCCCGCTGCCAGCCGTCGGGGATCAGGTTCCCCAGTCCGGCGTGGGTGACTCCATCGGTCATCAATAGGAACACATCGCCGCTTTGCAAAGTCAAACGGCTTTCCAGTATCCGCTTGTCGCCCACCATCAGTTCCTGGGTGGGATATTCCACGCTTTTGCCGTCACGCAGCAAAATAGCCTGGGGATTGTCAAATTGGGCCAGGTAGACCTGCCAGTCGGGCAGCACCTGCATCAGAGTGAAGGTGGAATAAGCCAGCTTGCGCACGCTGCATACCGGCAGAGTCTGAGCCAGAGTAGTGACGCTGTCCCGGATGGAGAGGTGGTTGGCCGTCATGGTGGCCAGAATTTTGGCGGTGAGGGTGGCCAGAATATTGGCCTTGACCCCGCTGCCCATGCCGTCGGAGAGCACAAAGGTGGTGGCGTCATCGTCGGAGACGGTGGTGAAAAAGTCTCCGCACAGATCTTCCCCCTGCTTGTTCAGGCTGACAAAGCCGCTTTCCATACATAATGTGTTCATGGCAGTCTGTCCTCTTCCATGGCCACGGTGTTTTTCAGCTGGGTGAGGGCCACTTTGGTTTCGGCCGCCGTCTCGCCCAGGAGAGAGGCGATCTCATGGACGATGCGCATTTGCTTTGCAATGATTTGGTCGGTGATCTCAATGGCCTCACTCTTGGTTTTCTGCAGGGAAAGACGGGCCTTTTCCGCCTGGGTGATGTCCTTCATCAGACAGATCACCAGATTGTTGCTTTCGTCGGAGATAAAGACCTGCTCCACATATTTGTCGTATTGTTCCAGATAGGTCTTGCGGGCTTTGGTGTGCTCTCCGGAAGAGAAGGCAGTGATGAATTCGAAATCGTCCATCAGGTCGGAGACCTGGCGGCCGGTGAACACCGTGTCCTCAGGCAGTCCAAAAATATCAGCCAGGGCCCGGTTTGCCAGTTTGATGCGCAGGGCGCTGTCCACGGCCAGAATGGCATTGGGGGAGTTGCTGATGATCTTGTCCGACAGGGATTCGGCCCGTTTTTTCATATAGGGCAGGCACATGGTGATGTCGGCCTTGCCCTGGAAGATGGCAATGGCTTTTTCACGGCAGGTGGAATAGCCGCAGGTGCCGCAGTTTAGTTCATCCGCCGGGCTGTTTTTGCCCAATTTGCGCAAAATGTCCTGGATTTCTTCTTCGGTGGGCATTTTGGCCTGGGCATACCGGGGCTGGAAGGTGCGCTCCAGCGGCAGAGTGGGCTGGGGCGGGAAATCCTCCAGCGTGTCGGCGGTGTGGGCGATGCGGATACGCCCTTCCAGCCGGTTGCGGGCGTCAGCGCTCATTTTGGGACCGCCGGCACAGGAGCCGGTGCAGGAACGCAACTCGATAAAGCAGTGGTGCAGCCGGCCAGCCTTGATCTCATTCAGGGCGGCGATGCAGTTTTCCAGTCCGTCCACCGACAGATAGGAATAATCCTCCTGCTTGTTCATGCAGCCGATGACCCCTCCCGGCAGGGGGAAGGAGCGGCTGCGCCGCCGGGGTTCCGGGCTGCACTGGGCGCCGTGAAGATCCACCGGCAGTTTGTTGCTGACAAAAAGAGCGTTGAGCTCATCATAAGTCAGGGCGTAATCGGTGAGCCCCGGGGTCTGGTCGCATTCGTTTTTGGCAGCGATGCAGGAGCCGATGTAGACGATGGCAGCATCGGGGCCGAAGCGGCGGCGCAGCAGCTTGGCTTCGGCCTGCATGGGGGAGAGCACCGGGGCCAGCAACGGCACCAGAGAGGGGAAATGCCGCTCGATGAGCAGCACCACCGAGGGGCAGCAGGAGGAGAGGATCACATCCCGGTCTCCCTGAGCCACCAGGTTCTCGTACTGGGTTTTGACCAGGCAGGCGCCTTCTGCCGATTCGAAGGCATCGGCAAAGCCCAGGGTCATCAGCTGGCGGCGCAGCGGCCCGAATTCATCAGGACCATACTGGAAGGAAAAGGAGGGCGCCACCATGGCGTATACCGGTTTGTCCGACTGGAGCAGCTGGCGCACCGGCTGGATATCCCACCGGGCCTGGTTGGCATATTGGGGGCAGGCCAGCACACACCGGCCGCAGAGAACGCAGTCCTCATCAATGACCTCGGTGTGGTGATCCCGCATGGCGATGGCTTTCACCGCGCACCGGCGGATGCATTTGTAGCAGTCCTTGCAGTTGGCTTTTTGAAAGCGCAGAACATCCATGGCCCTATCCTTTCAGCACATACTGGCGGAAGATGTCGGCGGCGTTTTCGGTGGTGACGCCGCTGATGGGCTCTCCATCGATTTTGACGCTCACCCCTTCGCCGCAGTTGCCCAGGCAGAAAGCGGGACGCAGGGTGATCTGATCTTCCAGCTGGTTTTCACGAATGAGGTTTTCGAAGATGGTTTTGACCTCGTAAGAACCTTTTACATGGCAGGAACTGCCAATGCAAACTTGTATCATCATAGCAGGTGGCCTCCTTGGAATAAAAATGGGAAGAAAAGGGGGGAAAGTTCCCCCTTTTTCAGTTCGGAAGTATTATATCAGATACCCGGGGCCTTGAACAGAGCAAAAGGGAGAAAGAGGAAGAAAAGACAGAAAAAAGCCCCCACCGGAGCCGATGGGGGCGAAAAAATTTTTTACTTTTTCAGAGCCTGGGCAAATTCTTTGCCCATTTCCCGGGCATTTGCCAGATCCTCTTCAGTGGGCTTCAGTTTGACCCGCAGGCCGGGCAGGGGCAGCTTGAAGCGCAGGGACTTGAGCCGCTCCATCAGATTGGGCACGGCCTCGCCGCTCCAGGCAAAGGAGCCGAAAGCGCCGGCCACCTTGCCGCGATGGATCACCGGGTTGAGTCCCAGCAGCATTTCATACACCGGGGGCAGAGCATCGCCGATCAGGGTGGGGGAGCCCAGCAGGAATCCATCGGACTGGACGATGGCCTGGGAGGCCTCCTGTTTGTCATCGGTCACCAGGTCGAACATGCGCACATCGGACACGCCGCCTTCCCGGATGCCCTGGGCGATGTTTTCGGCCAGCTGACGGGTGTAGCCATAGGCAGACACATAGCAGATGGCAGCCATAGGCTCTTTTTTGGCTTCTGGCTGGGACCAGGTGCGGTACATCTCCAGATATTTGGGGATATCCCGGCGCAGCACAGGGCCGTGGCCATTGCCGATAAACTGGATGTCCAGGTTTTCGATCTTTTTCAGAGCGCCCAGCATATGGGGATTCTTATAAGGCCCAATGATGTTGTCGAAGTAATATTTGTAAGCTTCGGTGAAATCACCGTCCATCAGGTCGTTGAACACCCGCTCATCACTGTAATGGCAGCCGAAGCTGTCGCAGGAGAAGAGGGCCTTTTCTTCGGGGCAGTAGGTGTACATGGAATCGGGCCAGTGGAGCATGGGGACCTGGATGAAGCGGAGGGTCAGGCCGCCCAGGTCGATCTCGTCCTTTTCGGTGACAGCCTGGCAGGGGAAGGGCTTGTTGACGATCTCCTGCAAGAAAGACAGGGCGGTCTGGGTGCCCAGCACAGTGGCGTTGGGGGCGATCTCCAGCATCCGGGCCACCGAGCCGGAGTGGTCGGGTTCGGTGTGGTCCACAACGATGTAGTCGATTTCGGAAGGGTCCATCACCTGGCGGATCTTTTCCAGGTGCTCATCGAAAAATTTATCCTTCACTGTTTCAAACAGGGCGGTTTTTTTGCTACCCCGCAGCAGATAGGAGTTGTAACTGGTGCCATGATCGGAGTGCATGACGATGTCAAAGACCCGCAGATCCGGGTCCAGAGCTCCCACCCACCAGATGTGTTCTGTGGCTTGCAATGCTTTCATGAAATCTCCGTCCTTTCTATAATCAATGTAAAAATTCATCGTTTACCGAAACAGTATACTATATCCTGTCAAATTTTCAAGGGTTTTCTCACAGATTTCACATGATTTTTTTTGCATTTTTCCAGCGGGTGTTGTATAGTAGTGTCTATCCAATGAGGAAGCCTCCTTTTTTCGGGAAGAGAATGGGGGGCGCTCTGTTGTGAGAGTGGGAAAATTTGCGCATCGCGCGGAGGGAAGAAAAAATGATCTTTGTGGTTGCGCCCGATTCGTTCAAGGGCAGCCTGACTTCGAAAAATTTCTGTGATACGGCGGAGGACGCTTTGCTGGAGCGATTCCCCGGACTTACGGTGTACAAGGTGCCTATGGCCGATGGCGGCGAGGGCACGGTGGAGGCTTTGATTCTGGCCACCGGCGGCAAAAAGCAGAGCTGCTGGGTCACCGGCCCTTTGTTTGACAAGACCATGGCGGCTTACGGCATCATGGGCGACGGAAAAACGGCGGTGATCGAAATGTCCAGCGCCGCAGGCCTGCCCCTGATCCCATCCTGGAAGCGGGACCCCTTCACTTCCACCACCTATGGCGTGGGCGAGCTGATCGAGGACGCTTTGGAAAAAGGATGCACGGAGTTTATTATGGGCATCGGCGGCAGCGCCACCAACGACGGCGGCGCAGGCATGGTGGAGGCCCTGGGGGCTCAACTGCTGGACAAGGATGGGGTTCCCATTCCGTCGGGGGCGGCGGGGCTTCTGAAGCTCCATTCCATCGACCTTTCCACCATGAATCCCAAGGTGCGCCAGGCCAAGTTCCGGGTGGCATGCGATGTGTCCAACCCCCTGTGCGGCCCCCATGGTGCAGCTTATGTGTTCGGGCCCCAGAAGGGGGCCAAGCCCAAGGATCTGCCTTTGCTGGATGAGGCCCTGCGCCGGTTCAGCCAGGTGGTCAAGCAGGATCTGGGAAAGGATATCCTGGATACCCCGGGCAGCGGTGCTGCCGGTGGTATGGGAGCAGGGCTGATGGCTTTCTTTGACGCCCAGCTGGTTCCCGGCTTCCAGATCGTCAACGAAGGGGTGGGCTTTGAAGCCCTGCTTCAGAAGCTGCGCCCCGATGTGGTCATCACCGGGGAAGGGCGGATGGATGCCCAGTCGGTGATGGGCAAACTGCCGGTGGAAGTGGCCAAGGTGGCCAAAAAATACGGTGCACGGGTGGTGGCCGTGGTGGGCTGCAAAGGCCAGGGCTTTGAAAAGGCCAAGGAAGCCGGAGTGGATGCCATCTATGAGCTGAAAGAAAAAGACATGACCTTGGAATATTCCATGATGAATGCCGCAGAGCTTTTGCACAACAAGCTGCAGAAGATCAATTTCCTGCCGGCGCAGGAAAAGCGGGACTAAACAAGCGGGCAGCAGGTGATCCCATCTGCTGCCTGTTTTCCATAGCCAACAAAAAGGGGGCGGTTTTGTGGATGTAGTCTATCGTTTTCAATCTTCCATCCCATATAGCCTGCACGATGGGCGGGTGAACAGGATGGCGTGGGAGAATGGGGATCTGCGGCTCTTTTTTGAGGATGGATATCTGGAGCTTTCCCAACCGCCCCGACCAGTAGAGGGCCAGGTGCGCATCGGGAAGGTGGACGAGGATTTTTCCTATGTCCATTTTCTCAGCGACTATGGTCGGTTCGGCTTGTTTCAAGGGGAAAAGATGCCCCTTTCGGAATTTATCTGCCGGTATCCGGAGTTTTCCTTTGAGATCGTGGGCGAATACTATGGTTACCAAAGCCTGATCTATGGGGGCTATCTTTCGCTGCCCGAGAGGGAAAGTGTGGTGGATATGACTCTGTCCATCACCTATACCGGGGCCATTGTCTACGAAAAGACAGAATGAAAAAGAGTGGAGGAAGTGCGGTGAACGGGGAAGAGGAGAAAGAGCGGCGGCAGGGGCTTTTTTATCTGCTGGAAGGGGCGGTGTGCGGCCTCCTGGCCGGAAGTCTGGCTGTGGGCTATCGTCTGGCCTTAGAGGGGGCCGGAGTTCTTTTGAACCTGGGGCTGAAGATGGGGAGAACCCATCTTTGGTTTTTGCCGCTGTGGTTTGCCCTTTTGACGGCTCTGGCTTTCTTGGTTTACCGGCTCACCCGTTGGGCGCCGGAGATCAAAGGGGGCGGCGTGCCCCGGGTGATGGGGGAGCTGGATGGGGCCTTTGACGCCCCTTGGCTGCGGACGGTGTTGGCCAAATTCCTGGGCGGTACTTTGTGTGCTGTGGCCGGGCTGTCTCTGGGCCGGGCAGGCCCTTCGGTGCAGCTGGGGGCCATGGCGGGCAAAGGACTGTCCCTGCTGGGAAAGAGGGAGAGGCAGGAGCGGCGGCTGATGCTCACCTGCGGTGCGGCCGCCGGTATTGCCGCCACCTTTAATGCCCCCATTGCCGGTATCCTTTTTGCCTTGGAGGCTTTGCGCCGGGACTTCCGTCCCCGGATGCTCACCCCTTGCATGGCCGCGGCGGTGTGCGCCGATTATGTGGCCTCTGCCCCCTTTGGACTGACGCCTCTGTTTCGTTTTTCCCTGAACGGCCCCATGGGCTGGCGCATGAGTGGGGTTCTGGTGCTGCTGGGGGCATTTCTGGGCGTGCTGGGGGCCCTTTACAGCAAAGGAGTGAAAATCGGACAGGATCTTTATGGGAAACTTTCCTGGGAGCCGGGACGGATGCTCATTCCCTTCCTGGCCGCCGGTGTGCTGGGATTCTGGGTGCCCGAGGCCCTGGGAAGCGGCGCTGGACTCATGGGCTTGCTGGTGAAGGGTTTGCCTGCTTTGGCGGTGCTTCTGGGGCTGCTGGCAGCCAAAACAGCTCTGTCTCTTCTGTCCTTCTGCTCCGGCGCTCCCGGAGGACTTTTTCTGCCGGTGCTGTCCATGGGAGCCTTGTGGGGCGGCGTGTGGGCCTATCTGATGGCCGTCTTGGGTCTGTCGGGAGACTGGGCGGCCAGTTGGGTGATTTTGGCCATGGGCGGCTTTTTTGCCGCTGTGGTGCGTGCGCCTCTCACTGCCGCCATGCTCTGTCTGGAGATGACCGGCTCCTTTTCTCATCTGTTGGCTGTGGCCATGGTCTGCCTTACCGCTCAGGCGGTGTCCGGCCTTTTGGGGATGCCGCCCATTTATCGCAGGCTGCGCCGCCAGCTGGACACGGGGAAAAAAGGCTTGACAAATGGGATAGAGGCCGGTAAGATGAAAGCATAAAAGGGAGTAGTTCAAAGCGTAAACGCAACATCCTGGCGCCTGCCTGCGTTTGCGGCCTGTTGAGAGGTAACGAGACTTTTTGCATACGGAGTTCGTGTGCAAAAAGTCTCTTTTTTGTTTGCAGGCTGAAAATGCTCTCTTTTGGGTATATTGCAAGAAGGAAAAATCATGATGAGGTGATGAACGCGGTGTTTGAAAGCAAGAATGTCTCTCAAACGGAGCAGGAGCTGCAGACCGATCTGCAAAAGGGCTTGAGTCAGCAGGAAGCCAAAAACCGGTTGGAGAAGAACGGACCCAATGCCCTGGTGGAAAAGAAGGGAAAGACAAAGCTTCAGATGTTCCTTTCCCAGCTCAACGAGCCCATGATCTACATCCTGTTTGCGGCGGCGGGCATTTCCCTGCTGCTGAAGGAAGTGTCCGATGCCATCATTGTGCTGATCGTGGTACTGCTCAACGCGGTAATCGGCATGGTGCAGGAGGGCAAGGCCCAGGAGGCTCTGGAGGCTTTGAAAAAGCTGTCCAGCCCTACGGCTATGGTGCGTCGGGACGGCGTGACGAAAGAGATCCCGGCATCGGAATTGGTGCAGGGAGATGTGGTGGTGCTGGAAGCGGGACGGCAGATCCCTGCCGACCTTCGCCTGACCCAGACCACCAACCTGAAAGTGGATGAATCGGCCCTCACCGGCGAATCGGTGCCGGTGGAAAAGGATTGCAATGCCGTTTTGCCCCAGGATGCTCCTTTGGGCGACCGGATCAACATGGGTTATATGACCACCAGCGTCACCTATGGCCGGGGCGAAGGTGTGGTGGCTGCTACCGGTATGGATACCCAGATCGGCCGCATTGCCCAGATGATCAACGAATCGGAAGAAGAACTGACCCCGCTGCAAAAGCGTCTGGCCGACCTGGGCAAGATGCTGGGCGTGGTTGCCGTCGCTTTGTGCGTGGCTCTGTTCCTTATCGCCCTGGTGCAGGGGCGGAATGTGGTGGAAATGCTCATCACCGCCATTTCTCTGGCGGTGGCCGCCGTGCCCGAAGGCCTGCCCGCTGTGGTGACCATCGTGCTGGCCCTGGGTGTCCAGAGGCTGGTCAAGGTCAATACCATCGTGCGCCGTCTGCCCTCGGTGGAAACCCTGGGCGCCGTCAGCGTGGTTTGCTCCGATAAAACGGGTACTCTGACCCAGAACAAAATGACCGTGGTGCGGGCCTATTGCGACGGGGCCATTTTCCCCGCCGATCAGATGGACAGCAAAGCCCACCGCCGCCTGGTGGAAGGCATGATGCTCTGCAACGACGCTTCCATCGAAAACGGCCAGCGGCTGGGCGATCCCACCGAAATCGCCTTGCTGGATATGGGCGCCCCCCTGGGGCTGACCCGTCAGGGCCTGGAGGAAAAGCTGCCCCGTATCGATGAGATCGCCTTTGACTCTACTCGGAAGATGATGACCACTATGCACCGGGAGGGTGAGGGGAACATTTCCTTTACCAAGGGTGCTCCTGATCAGGTGCTCAAGCACTGCGACCGGATTCTGGACCGGGGAACGGTGCGGGAAATCACCCCGGCGGACAAAGAGAAGATCACATCGGCCATGCGGGAAATGTCCATGGACGCTTTGCGGGTGCTGGCCCTGGCCTTCCGGGACGATGCGCCCCAGGTGTGTGAAGAGCGCCTGACCTTTGTGGGTCTGGTGGGCATGATCGACCCGCCCCGTCCCGAGGCCAAAGACGCCGTGGAGATCTTCAAGGGCGCTTCGGTGCGCACCGTGATGATCACCGGCGACCACAAGGATACCGCCTTTGCCATTGCCCGGGAGCTGGGCATTGCCGAAAGAGAAAATCAGTGCATGACCGGCGAGCAGCTGGATACCATGACGGTGGATCAGCTGAGCCAGGTGGTGGACGATCTGCGGGTCTTTGCCCGGGTGTCTCCCGAGCATAAGGTGATGATCGTCAAGGCCCTGCGGCAGAAGGGGTATATCGTCTCCATGACCGGTGACGGCGTCAACGACGCTCCTTCCCTGAAGGCCGCCGACATCGGCGTGGCCATGGGCATCACCGGCACCGATGTGGCCAAATCCGCTGCCGATATGGTGCTCACCGACGACAATTTTGCCACCATCCAGAAGGCCATCGAAGAGGGCCGGGGCATTTATGCCAACATCAAAAAATCGGTACTCTTCCTGCTTTCTTCCAACTTCGGTGAGATCATCACCATGTTTGTGGCCATTCTGGCGGGCCTGGCTGCTCCTTTGAAGGCCATCCACATCCTGTGGGTCAATCTGATCACAGACTCCCTGCCCGGCCTGGCCCTGGGCGTGGATAAAAATGACTCCAAGCTCACCATGCGCCGCCCGCCCCGTGATCCTTCGGAAAGCCTGTTTGCCGAAGGCGGCCTGGCCATGACCCTTTTCTATGGTGCGGTGATCGGCCTGCTGACTCTGAGCGCCTTCCTCTTTGTGCCTGTACGGATGCTTTTGCAGGAGGGTAGCGCCGTTACCATTGGGGCCATCGACAAGATCCTGGGCGACAGCGCCATCCTGGCCGAGAGCCAGACCTTTGCCTTCACCGTGCTGGGCATTTCCCAGCTGTTCCACGCCATCGGTATGCGCAATGTGGAAAAGTCGGTGTTCCGCAACAACCTGATGGAAAACAAGTTCATGATCCTGGCTGTGATCATCGGCTTTGCGCTCCAGATCGCTGTGACCGAGATCCCCTTCCTGGTGAAGGTGTTTGGCACATACAGCCTGCATCTCAACGAGTGGCTCATTCTGACGGCGGTGTCCGCCATTCCGCTGGTTCTCCATGAACTGCTGGTGCCGGTGTTCCGCCACGCATCCAAAAAGCGCAGTCAGAAAAAATAATTCCTAGAAAAAGAAAAAATCCCGGGGATTTCCCCGGGATTTTTGCATCTTAATGAAAGAAGAACACGGTTGGATTTTTACAGGCGGCCACGCCGCTTATCAGAAGGAGAAGGTCTGGCTGTGAGTTTCTTCGTTGAACCAGGCGGCGTAGGCGTCCTGGAGGCGCTTCACCACATCCTGGGCCTTGCCGCCCACCGGCTTGCCGTCGATGTGGCTCACCCGGTTGCACAAGGCGCCGGAGTTGGTCACCAGCACTTCGTCGGCGTCAAAAAGCTCCGAGAGGGTGATGGGGGCCTCCTTCACCGGGATATCCATCTTGTGGGCCAGCTCCATCAGGTGCTTGCGGGTGATGCCCGGCAGGATCAGGTTATCGGCGGGAGGAGTGCACAGCGCCCCGTCCTTGATCATCATGATGTTGCTGTGGAAGCCTTCGGTCACATAATCTCCCCGGTGATAGACGGCTTCGTCCACACCTTGCTCCACGGCCTGCTGGGCGGTGAGCACATTGGGCAGCAGGTTGAGGGTCTTTACATTGAGCATGTGATGGCGGATATCCGGGGCGGTCATCAGCGTGAGTACCTTTTCCGGCGGGGTCATCTCACAGGGGGTGAGATAGACCAGAAGATTGGCCGGTGTGCCCGCAGGAGGGAAGGCGTGACTGCGCTCTCCCGAGCCCCGGGTGGTGTGCCAGTAAAGGAGATAGCAGCCGTCCTCCACCTGGGCGCACAGGTCGCACAAAAGCTGGCGCAGTTCCTGTTTGCTCATGGCAAAGGGGATGCGTGCGGCCTGGAAGCTGCGGAAAAACCGGTCGATGTGATCATCGATGGCAAAGGGGATGTGGTTGGCTGAGGTGGTGGCGTCGTAGACGCCGTCGCCGAAATAAAGCCCCCGGTCGGTGAAGGGGACGGTGAGCTCCTCCGGAGCGCCGATCTTGCCGTTGTAATAGCCGAGACTTTTCATGGGAAAGTGCCTCCCTTTCTGTATTTTTGTAAAATGGCTGATGAAAGCAGTATACCACAGCCCTTTAAAAGAGAAAAGAGCCGGAGAAAATTTCTCCGGCCCTTAAACGGCCAAAAGCGTATTTGGTGGGTGACCCCACAAGCAAATATTCTTTGCCCGGGCATAGAGAAAACCTGCCGGAGCAAAGAGAAGAATGGGGGCGCCTCGCCGCCGGCTCTTTGCATGAGATTACTTGAGGATATAGAAATAACCCAGCACCAGAAGGCCCAGCACGATGCGATACCAGCCAAAGGCGGTGAAATCGTGGCGGCGGATATAGTGCAGAAGGAAGCGGATGGCGAAGAGGGAGACCAGGAAGGCCACAACAGCACCGGTGAGCAGCACGGCCCACTCAGCACCGGTAAAGGCAAAGCCCACCTTCAGAAGCCGCAGGAAGCTGGCGCCCAGCATCACCGGGATGGCCAGGAAGAAGGAAAACTCCGAAGCCACTTTCCGGGAGCAGCCCAGGATGGATGCGCCCAGGATGGTGGAGCCGGAACGGGAGGTGCCGGGAACCAGGGAGAGGCACTGGAATACGCCGATGAGAAAGGCGGTCTTATAGCTCAGGTGATCGATACGGTCCACCTTGGGCTTGCGCTTGTTTTTTTCCAGCACCAGAAAGGCGATGCCGTAAATGATAAGGGCCAGAGCCACCACCACAGCAGTGCTGATGCGCTCCACCGCCTCATCGAAGAGGATGCCCAGCACGCCGGCGGGCACAGCGGCCACAACGATGTGCAGCCACAGGGAAATGGTGTCGATCTTCTGGTTCCGGTCCTTCTTGGGGGAGAAGGGGTTGAGCTGATGGAAATAAAGCACCACCACCGCCAGAATGGAACCCAGCTGGATCACCACCAGGAAGGTGTTCCAGAATTCCGGGGTGCAGCGGAGATGGACCAGCTCGTCCAGCAGGATCATATGGCCGGTGGAGCTGATGGGGAGCCATTCGGTGATGCCCTGCACCAGGCCGAAAAGCACCGCCTTGAGTAGTTCAATCAAAAGCATAGCAGTCCTCCTTGGGAGTTGAGTCAAAAATTCCGTCTGTGCCATTGTAGCACATAGCGAGGGAAAAAAGAACCGGTTTTCCCAAATTCCCAGGGATTTTTCCCTACTTGCGGCTTTTCTCAGGAGGGGTTATAATAGGGGGGCCGGAAGGCTCCGGCGGTAAACAAATGGAAAATGCAGTTTATGCGATACTTTATCTGATAAGGAGGCGCACATTCCATGAGCGAAGGGTGCACACACAACTGCGAAACTTGCAGCCAAAACTGCGGGGAACGCAATTCTCCCCGGAATATGGTGGAAAAACCCAATCCGGGCAGCCGTGTCAACAAAGTCATTGGCGTCGTCAGCGGCAAGGGTGGCGTAGGCAAGAGCCTGGTCACTTCTCTTCTGGCGGTGTCCATGCAGAGAAAGGGCTACAAGGCCGCCGTGCTGGACGCCGACATCACCGGCCCCTCCATTCCCCAGATCTTTGGCGTTCACGAAAAGGCCCGGGGCAATGGCCAGGGCATTCTGCCGGCCCACAGCGAAAGCGGCGTGGACCTGATGTCTATCAACCTGCTGCTGGAGCATGAAAGTGACCCTGTGGTGTGGCGCGGCCCGGTGATCGCCACCACCGTCAAGCAGTTCTGGACCGATGTGGTGTGGGGGGATGTGGACTTTATGTTCGTGGACATGCCTCCGGGAACCGGTGATGTGCCCCTGACGGTGTTCCAGTCCCTGCCTGTGGACGGCATCATCATCGTCACCTCTCCCCAGGAACTGGTGAGCATGATCGTGAAAAAGGCTATGAAAATGGCCCAGCTGATGGATGTGCCCGTCATCGGCGTGGTGGAGAACATGAGCTATGTGGAGTGCCCCGACTGCGGCAAGAAGATCATGATCTACGGCGAGAGCAAAACCGCTCAGGCCGCCGCAGAGGAAGGGCTGCCTCTGCTGGCCCAGATGCCCACCAATCCCAAGCTGGCCGCTTTGTGCGACGCCGGAAAGATCCAGGATTTTGAGGGTGATTTCCTGGACAAGGCCGTGAAAATGGTGGAGGATTTCCAGAACTGGGATCTGGAAGAGGACGAAGATTTCTAACAAAGCAAAAGAGCAAAGCGGCGGCCAACCGGCTGCCGCTTTTTTGCAGGAAGGAGGGAAGAAGTTGAAGGTTTTGGTGGATGCCGATGCCTGCCCGGTGCGGGAGATCATCGTCAGGCTGTGCCGGGAAAAGCACATCCCGCTGGTGATGGTCACCGACACCAGCCACCGGATTGATGACGGATACAGCCGGGTGATCACAGTGGACAAAGGGCGGGACAGCGCCGATCTGCGCTTGGCCAATGAAATGGAAAAAGGGGACATTGTTGTGACCCAGGATTATGGGGTGGCGGCTCTGGCCCTGGGAAAGGGATGCCAGGCCGTAAGCCAGGATGGACTTTTGTTCACCGGAGAAAATATCCAGGGGCTGCTTTTTTTCCGTCATGTGGGGCAGAAGGTCCGCCGGGGCGGCGGGCGCACCCGAGGGCCGAAAAAGCGGGAAAAGGCCCAGGATGCGCTGTTTGAACAGGCGTTCCGCAAACTGCTGGAAGCCGCTCGATAGGCAAAAAAATAAAAGCGCAGCCAACCTTGTTTGTAGACAAAGGTCAGGCTGCGCTTTTCTTATGCCGTGAAACTCTCCTGGCGCAGTCCATGCGCCCAGAGATAGAAGATCAGGCTTTTTCCGGATGCTGTTCAAAATAGTCCCGGGCGAATTTCATAAAGGCTTCAGCTGCCGGGGAGAGGGGACGGTCTTTGTGGTAGACAAAATAGAATTTCCGCTTTAGAAATTCGCTTTTCAGATCAAAAATCAGAAGCAGGCCGAAGCGGGCGTAATCCTCTGCGGCGATGCGGGAGGTGATGGAGACGCCCAGTCCCTTGGATACTGCTTGTTTGATGCTTTCGGTGCTGTCCATCTGGGCGATGAGGTGGAGGGATTTGGGGTCCACACCCATGTTGCTCAGGGATTCCTCGGTTTCCTTCCGGGTGCCGGAACCGTATTCCCGCAGGATGAAAGGTTCTTTTTTCAGCATGGAAAGAGGGAAATTCCCTTTCAGTTCCCGGTATTTTTCCAGGTTTGGGGTGATGAGCACCAGCTGATCGGAAGCAAAAGGCTCAAAGACGCATTTGTTCTTTTCCAGCTGGGTACCCACGATGCCGATTTCGGCGTCCATGTTGATGATGTGGTTGGCCACTTCCCGACTGTCATATTGTTTCAGCTCAAAAAACAGGTTGGGATAGTCCTTGGCCATCTGGGGCAGAAGCTCGGGGAGGAGATACTGGGAGGGGACGGTGGAAGCGGCGATCTCCAGTGTGCCCCGGATATCGGTGGCGCAGCTTTTGACCGACAAAATTGCTTTGTCCCGCATCCGCAGCATTTCGCTGGCGTATTCGTAGAAGATCTTTCCCGCCTTGGAAGGGTAGACTTCCTTGGTGGATCGGATGATGAGTTTTGTGCCAAATTCGCTTTCCAATGCGCTGATGTGGGCGCTGATAGTGGGCTGGGAAAGATAGATTTCCTCCGCCGCCTTGGAAAAGCTTTTGAATTTGATCACATTCACAAAGGCTTCCAGTTGCTTGAAATGCATAATCAGGCTTCCTTTCGTTGTGGCTTCCCGCAAGGTTATCCCTTGCCAAGAGCGGTTTGTTGCGATATGATATGCAATGACATCGGCCTGCGACCGGTGAAAAACAAAAGAGAAAGGCGGTAATGGCGATGAACGGAAAACCCAGGCTCACTGAGCTGACCAAAAGCGGTGGGTGAGCATCCAAGATAGGACCGGGTGTCCTCAATGATGTCCTTGCCAAATTGCCCAAATTCCAGGACGAAAATCTGCTGGTGGGGTTTGACTCCAGCGACGATGCCGCCGTTTACAAGGTGCGGGAGGATCTGGCCATTGTGCAGACAGTGGACTTCTTTCCCCCCATGGTGGATGACCCCTATGTATTCGGCCAGATCGCGGCCACCAATTCCCTCAGCGATGTATACGCCATGGGCTCCACTCCGGCGACGGCCATGAACCTCATCTGCTTTCCCTCCTGTCTGCCGGTGAGCATCATGGGCGAGATTCTGGCGGGTGGCTATGCCAAAGTACAGGAGGCCGGCGCCATCATTGCCGGCGGCCACACCATCGAAGACGAAGAACCCAAATACGGCCTGTGCGTCACCGGTTTCATCCATCCCAAGGATGTGCTGACAAACGCCGGATGCCAGGTGGGCGACGCCCTGGTGCTCACAAAGAGCCTGGGCACCGGCATTCTGTCCACCGGCGGCAAAGCCGACCTTCTGACAGATGGGGAATATAAGCGCATGGTGGAGCTGATGACCACCCTGAACAAATACGCCCGGGACTGTATGGTCCGGGTGGGGGCTCATGCCTGCACCGACATCACTGGCTTTGGCTTTCTGGGCCATGCCTACGAGATGGCGGCGGGCAGCGGCATGACGCTGGTCATCGATTCCCGCCGGGTGCCGGTGGAAAAGAAGGCCCTGGAGCTGGCCCAGGAGGGGATTATCCCTGGCGGGGCCTATAACAACCGGGGCTATCTCCAGGACGATGTGGAGATGGGAGCCGGGGTGTCTCTGGAACTGAGCGATGTGCTCTACGATCCTCAGACCGCCGGTGGTCTGCTCATCTCTCTGCCGGAGCACAAAGCGCCGGAGCTACTGCGTCAGCTGGAAGAGTTCACCGGCGACGCCCGCTTGGTGGGATATGTGAAGCCCTTTGACGGCAAGAGCATCGTGGTGAAGTAAAAAGCATTCAGGCTGTCGAACAATCAGATGGCAAAAATTCGAAAAAGTGGCTTTTGACACTTTTTCGACACGCTAGAGCGGGACCCGCGTGGGTCCCGCTTTTTTGTTTGCTTTAGCCCTGAGTGAGGATTTTCCGCAGACCTTCGATGCAGGTGTCCACTTCCTCCGGGGTGTTGTGATGACTGAAGGAGAAGCGGACAGTGCCCTGAGGGAAGGTACCCAGGCTCTTGTGGGCCCGGGGGGCACAGTGCAGGCCGCAGCGGGTCATGACGCCATACTGGTTGTCCAGCAGGAAGGAGACTTCCGCATTGTCCATCTTCTGAAAGTCCAGGGAGACGATGGCCGCCCGGTCCTGGGTGTCCAGCTTGCCCACCACACGGGTGTCGGGCAGAGTGAGAGCGCCGTCGATGAACCGTTGGCAGATGGCCAGTTCCTGGCGGGCGATGTTTTCAATGCCGTATTCCTCCAGATAGGTGAGGGCCCGGTGGAGTCCGGCAATGCCCGGCAGATTCATAGTGCCCGATTCAAACCGGTCGGGCATAAAATCAGGTACTTCTTCGCTGTCGCTGCGGGAGCCGGTGCCGCCAGAGATGAGGGGAGTCATCTGAGAACACAGCTCGTCTCGCAGCAGCATGCCGCCCACGCCCTGAGGACCCCGCAGGCCTTTGTGGCCGGTGAAGCACAAAGCGTCGATGTGCATTTTTTCCATGTCGATGGGAAAGACACCGGCGGTCTGGGCGGTGTCCACCACAAAGATCAGGCCATGGCGGGCGCAGATTTCACCCACCTGCTGGATGGGCAGCATGGTGCCGCACAGATTGGAGGCGTGGAGCATCATCACGGCCCGGGTATTGGGGCGAATCAGGTCCTCCACCTTCTGGGGGTCCAGCACCCCATCCCGGTCGGCCTGGGCGGCGTCAAAAGTCACGCCCTCATGGGCCATCTGCACCAGGGGGCGCATCATGCCGTTATGCTCCATGGAGCTGACGATCACATGATCCCCCGGCTTGAGCAGGCCCTTGATCACATAGTTGAGGGAGTAGGTGATGCTGGGGGTAAAGACCACATTGCGGGACTCTGAAAAATGAAACAGACGGCACAGCTGTTCCCGGGTGGTGAGCACCATGTCGGCCACTTCATAGGCGCCTTCATAGCCGCCTCGGTTGATGTTATAGGCCCCGTGCTCGATGATATCCCGGATCGCATCTCCCACCCCTGGGGCTTTGGGGAAGGAGGTGCTGCCGTTGTCGAAATAGATTTTCTCCACGATAAACCCTCCAATAAAAGGGCCGTTTCGTCCCAAAGGGACACGGCCCGTCCAGATGTACCCTTATTATACATGAAAGGCAGGGCCAAGACTATGTTTATTGATAAAATCTATAAATATCATTTGAAATATCAAAAATAAGTATTATACATTTGGGAAGGTATGGGATAAAATGGGCGGAGAAATCAATGGGGCGCAGGCCCCGAAGAGAAAAGAAGGGGAATGAAGAAAGTGAAGAACAAAAAGACGCTATGGATGATCCTCACCGGTCTGATCATTGGCGCCATTTCGGTGGTGCTGGTGGCCAACGGCAATCCCAAGAACATGGGATTCTGTATCGCCTGCTTTATTCGTGATATCGCCGGCGGCGTGGGAATGCATCAGGCAGGTATCGTACAGTACATCCGGCCGGAGATCATCGGTTTGGTGCTGGGTGCTTTGATTATGTCGGTGGCCGGCAAAGAATTCAAGGCCCAGGGAGGCTCCTCTCCCGTCACCCGGTTCGTGCTGGGCTTTTTCGTCATGGTGGGTGCGCTGATGTTTTTGGGCTGCCCCCTGCGGATGGTGCTGCGTATTGCCGGCGGTGATCTGAATGCCATCGTCGGTCTGGTGGGCTTTGTGGTTGGCATCCTGGCAGGTATCTTCTGCCTGAACCAGGGTTTCAGCCTGCGGCGCACCTATGAGCAGAGTCCTCTGGAAGGCGGCATGATCTCCGCCATCAATGTGGCCCTTCTGGTGCTGGTGGTGGCCGCGCCTCCTGTGATCTATTTCAGCACAGAAGGCCCTGGCTCCATGCGGGCCCCTCTGCTGCTGGCTCTGGCCGCCGGTCTGGTGGTGGGCGCACTGGCCCAGAAGACCCGCCTTTGCATGGTGGGCGGCATCCGGGATGCCGTGCTCTTTAAGGACTTTTATCTGCTGTGGGGCTTTATCGCCATCATCGTGGCCGCCCTCATCGGCAACCTGATCACAGGCAACTTCACCCTGGGCTTTGCCGGTCAGCCGGTGGCTCACACCGATGGCCTGTGGAATGCTCTGGGCATGGTGCTGGTGGGCTTTGCCAGCGTGCTGCTGGGCGGCTGCCCCCTGCGTCAGCTGATCCTGGCCGGAAGCGGCAACAGCGACAGCGCCATTACCGTGCTGGGCCTCTTCGTGGGAGCTGCTTTCTGCCATAACTTCAAGCTGGCCGCTTCTGCCGAAGGCCCCACTCCCAACGGCAAGATCGCTGTGATCGTGGGTCTTGTGGTGGTGGCTGTCATCGCCTTTGTAAACATCCAGAAACAGAAAAAGAACAGCTAGGAGGAAAGAATCATGGCTGACAACAATATGGTAGACGCCCGGGGCCGTTCCTGCCCCGAACCTGTGATCCTCACCAAGAAGGCTTTGAGCAAAAACGGCAACAAGGCCCAGGTGCTGGTGGACAACCAAGTGGCTGTTGACAATATCACTCGTTTCGCCGAAAATAAAGGTCTGAAGGTCTCCGTCACAAAAGGGGATGGAGAGTTCAAGCTGACCATCGGTTAAAAACAAAAGGAAAAGGAGCGGCAGCCGTGACCTATATCGCCACATTTTACACTCATTTCGGCGCTTTGACCTTTCAGCGGGAACAAAAGCGCCGGGGACTTAACGCCCAGATGATGCCGGTGCCCCGGGCTCTCAGCGCCTCTTGCGGCGTGTGCGTGCGTTTTGCCCAGGAAGAGGAGCCCCAGGTGGAAGGGGCCACCGATCTGGAAGGGCTTTATCAGGAGGAAAAGGGTGGTTACCGCTGCGTTTTCCAGGCGGAATAGAAAAAAGGCCGGCAAGTCCGGCCTTTTTTCCTGTTTCCCCGGCCTTGCGGGAGGGCTTGGGGATGATGTATAATAAATGCACTATGGCCGCCTTTTGGGCGGGAAGATGAATTTACAAAAGACAGGATGAGATAGAGATGGAGATCAAAAAAGAATTGCTGCGCTCGATCCCCAAGGTGGACGAGGTGCTGGCCCAGCCCCAGGTGAAAAAAGCCATGGAAGAGGGCCGCAGCCAGGTGACCGACGGGGTGCGCCAGGTGCTGGACGGTCTGCGGGAGCAGATCCTCCGGGGCGAAGAGCCGGACCTTTCTCTGGAAGGGGTGAGCCGGGCGGTGCTGCAGCAGGTGGAGGAAAACAGCCGCATGAGCCTGCGGCCGGTGATCAACGGCACCGGTATCGTGCTGCACACCAACCTGGGCAGAGCGGTGATGTGCCATGAGGCCGCCCAGGCCGCCATGGATGTGGCGGAAAACTACAACACCCTGGAATATGACTGCGAAAAGGGACGCCGGGGCAGCCGGTACAGCCATGTGGAGGATCTGATCTGCCGCCTCACCGGGGCAGAAGCCGCTTTGGTGGTCAACAACAACGCCGCCGCCGTCATGCTGGTGCTGGGTACCATGGCGAAAAACAAGCAGCTCATCGTTTCCCGCGGGGAGCTGGTGGAGATCGGCGGCTCTTTCCGTGTGCCCGAGATCATGGAGCAGAGCAACTCCACTTTGCTGGAGGTGGGCACCACCAACAAGACCCACCCCTCGGATTATGAAAACGCCATCGGTCCGGATACTGCCGCATTCCTCAAGGTGCACACCAGCAACTATAAGATCATGGGCTTTACAGAGGAAGTGTCGGTGGAAGAACTGGTGGAGATGGGCAAACGCCATAATCTGCCGGTGATCTACGACCTGGGCAGCGGCGCGCTGGTGGATCTGGCCCAGTACGGCATCGAAAGCGAGCCCACAGTGCAGCAGGCCATGGCCGCCGGAGCCGATGTGACCTCTTTCAGCGGGGACAAGCTGTTGGGCGGGCCTCAGGCCGGCATCATCATCGGTAAAAAGAAATATGTGGACGCCATGAAGAAAAACCCCCTCACACGGGCGCTGCGTATCGACAAACTGACTCTGGCCGCGTTGGAGGCCACTTTGCGCATCTATCTGGAGCCCGATGAGATCGCCCGGAAGATCCCCACCTACCGGATGCTCTCCATGTCCATGGATGAACTGCGCAGCAAGGGAAACAGGCTGCTGCGCCGTCTGAAAAAGGTGCCCGGTCTTTCCTGCGCTCTGTCTCAGGAGGAAGGCCAGGTGGGCGGCGGCAGCGTGCCCACTCAGATGCTCCCCACCTGGGCAGTGGCCATGGAGCATGAAAGCGTCACAGTGGATCAGATGGAAAGCCGGCTGCGCTCTTGCCGCATCCCGGTGATCGGCCGCATCTCCAAGGATCGTTTGCTGCTGGATATGCGCACCGTGCAGGAAGAGTATTTTGGCTATATCGCCCAGTGTCTGCTGGAGGTCACAGGGGGCGCCCAGTAAAAGCGCCGGGGAGGAATCACAATGAACAACATCATCATCGGCACCGCCGGTCATGTGGACCACGGCAAAACCTGCCTGATCCGGGCACTTACCGGCATTGAAACCGACCGGCTGCGGGAGGAAAAGAAGCGGGGCATCACCATTGAGCTGGGCTTTGCTTACCTGGACCTGCCCGACGGCGGGAGAGCGGGCATCATCGATGTGCCCGGCCATGAAAAGTTCGTCCGCAATATGCTGGCGGGGGCGGGAGGCATCGACCTGGCCCTGCTCATCGTGGCCGCCGACGAAGGGGTCATGCCCCAGACGGTGGAGCACCTGGGCATTTTGTCTTTGCTGGAGATTCAGCACGGCATCATCGTCCTCACCAAGACCGATATGGTGGACGAGGACTGGCGGGAGCTGGTGGCTGAGGACATCCGCAGCCAGGTGAAGGGCACTTTCCTGGAGGATGCCCCCCTGATTCCGGTGTCCTCCTATACCGGAGAGGGCATTGAGGAACTGCGCCAGGAGATCTTCCGCCAGATCTCCCTGCTGGGCGGCAAAAAGCTGGACATCCCCTTCCGCATTCCGGTGGACCGGGTCTTTTCCATGGAGGGCTTCGGCACCGTTATCACCGGTACCATGATCGAAGGCCAGCTGAAAGAAGGGGATGAGGTGATGCTCTACCCCGGGGAGAAGATGGGCAAAGTGCGCAATATCCAGGTGCACTCCCAGAGCGTGGACACCGCCTATGCCGGTCAGCGGGTGGCGGTGAACTTCTCCAACCTGAAAAAAAGCGATATTCAGCGTGGCGATGTGGTGGCCGTGCCCGGCTCCATGCACACCACCATGATGGTGGATGTGCGCCTGAATGTGCTGAAAGACGCCAAGAGAGTCATCAAAAACACCAGCCGTCTCCATTTCTACCACGGCAGCCGGGAAGTGCTGTGCAAAGCGGTGCTGCTGGAAGGAGATGTGCTGGAAGCGGGCCAGAGCGCCTTCGCTCAGCTGCGGCTGGAAGAGGAAGTGGCCCTCAAGGCGGGGGACCATTTTGTGGTGCGGTTCTATTCGCCCTTGGAGACCGTGGGCGGCGGTGTGGTGCTGGACCCCAGTCCCTTCAAGCGCCGCCGTGGGGATGAGCAGGCTCTGGAAGGGCTGCGGGTGCTGGAAAAAGGCAGCCTGAAGGACAAGATCGAGCAGGGCATCCGGGAGGGAAGCCCCCACTACCGGCTTCTGGATTTTGTGGCGGTGCAGTTTGGCGCCAGCCTGGAAGAGGCCAGAGCTTTGGCCGGAGAGCTGGAGCAGGAGGGCAAGATCGTCCGGATTGCCGGAGATCTGTACCTCCACCGGGATTTTGCCGAAGCCCAGGGCAAGCGCCTCAGCGAGATCTTGCGGGAGTATCACACCGCCAACCCCTTGAAAGAGGGCATGAAGAAGGAAGAGGTGCGTACCCGGTTCTTGCCCCGTCAGGAACAGGCGGTGGCCGACGGTATGCTGGCCTATTACGAAAAAGTGGAACGGATCAAGATCACAAATGGTCTGGTGTCTCTGTTTAAATTCAAGGTGAAGCTGGACGAAGAAGCCTCCCGGATGATGAAGGAGATGGAGAAGATCTATCTGGACGGGGGCTATGCGCCGCCGGCCACCGAGGATGTGCTGGCCC
>JAHZHY010000042.1:336-3059 GCA_019420045.1 Clostridiales bacterium | reverse complement strand
TCTCCGGATCGTCAAATTTGGGCCACAGCATACCCGGGGTATCCATCAGCTCCACGCCCCCTTTCAGGGCGAACCACTGTTTCTGCCGGGTGACGCCGGGTCTGTCCTGAGCCACCGCCGAGCGACGGCCCAGAATCCGGTTGATGAAAGAGGATTTTCCCACATTGGGGATGCCGCAGGCCATAATGCGGATGCTTTTGCCCTTCAGCCCCTTTTCCTCATTGCGGGCGATCTGCTGGGCCATCACCTGGCGCACCAGGGGGAGAAACTCCCCATAGCCGCCGCCGTTCTGGCTGTCCAGAGCGATCACCGGAAAACCCTTGCTTTTGAAATATTTCTTCCATTCTTCCGTCCGCTGGGGATCGGCCTGATCGGCCCGGTTGAGGACGATGATCCGCTTTTTCTGCCCGGCCAGGGCGGAAAGATCGGGATTACGGGAAGCCCAGGGAATCCGGGCATCCAGCAGCTCGCACACCAGATCGATCTGGCGGATATCCTCCTGCATCAGGCGCTTGGTTTTGGCCATATGGCCGGGATACCAGTTGATCTTCATGACAAAGAACCCACCCTGCTAAAGGGGAAGATGCGGAAGATCGCCTTCCCCACGATTTTTTCATAGGGGATCGTGCCCACTTCATAGAGTTTGCGGCTGTCCGAGCTGCCGTTGCGGTTATCGCCCATGACAAACACTTCCCCCTCCGGCACAGTAAAGGCGCCGGTAAGGTCACCGGTGTACATGGCCTGGCCGGCCAGATCGTTGATATAGGGCTCATACAGGGCTTCGCCGTTTACATAGACCACGCCCTCTTCCCCATCGATCTCCACCGTGTCGCCCCCCAAGGCAATGACACGCTTGACCAACGGCTCATCCATAAAGCCATCAGCCATGAGCACCACGATATCCCCCCGCTCCGGCTCACCATAGCCGAAGGAAGAGATCAGAAGCTGATCCCCCTCGTGGAGAGTGGGATACATGGAAGACCCCTCCACACCGGAAAGGCGCACAAAAAAGGCGCAGATCACCACTAGGACGGCCAGGGCATAAACCAATGCCTCGGCCCAATCGAACAGATCGGCGCTGACGGAGCGCTTTGTGCCATCGTCCTCCCAAGGCTCTTTTTGCTTTGAAAGCTCTGTTTCCTCTTCCTCACGGAATTGCTGTTCGTCCATCACATCATCCTCCAAAGCGCGGGACGGGCCGTTTCACAGGCCCGGCTGGGTATAAAAAGAAGAGGGACAGAATTGCTCCGTCCCTGCATCCTCTTAGATATCCTGTTTGACTTTAGCAGCCTTGCCAACTCTGTTACGCAGGTAGTAAAGCTTGGCTCTTCTGACTTTGCCCTTGCGGACCACTTCCACCTTCTCCAGGTTGGGGGAATGGACGGGGAAAGCCTTTTCTACGCCTACGCCGTAGGATACGCGGCGAACGGTGAATGTCTCCTGGATGCCGCCGTGCTTCATAGCGATGACGGTGCCCTCAAAGACCTGGATTCTTTCACGGTTTCCTTCTTTGATCTTGGCGTGCACCCGAACGGTGTCGCCGATGCCGAAGTTGACAGCGTCAGGCTTCAGCTGGGATTCGGTCAGTTTTTTTACGAGATCCATAATTCTCTTTCCTTTCGTTCATAGATGTTCGTGCCCTGACTGCGGCAGAGGACCATCCGTAATGCATGCCCGATTATAATACCACACAAATCCCCTGATTGCAAGGGTTTCCTGGTTTTTTTGAAAGTTTGTTCTTTCCCGGGCGCCAGAGGGGAATGGTTTTATTTCCCTTTCCCGGTTTGAAAAAAGTCCTTCCCTTCCCCATCCAGGATGCTCTGGCGCACATAAAGGGGCCTGTCCTCCCGCTCTATTTTGTCATGGAAACGGAGGATGTCGGTGATGTAGCTGGGGTTCAGCGGATCGTCCCCGGCCTTGAGCACGCACCGGCAGCAGAAGCCTTCCCCTTCGGAAAAAAACTCCAGGGAGCGCACATAATCCCCCAGCACCACTTCCCGGTCGCCCCGCTTGGAGTGCTTGAGGATCTTCACTTCTCCCTCAAACAAAGCGGGGATGCTCTCATCCCAGGGGGAGGAATAGTGCACCTCATAGCCGCAGAAGGCGATCTGGTTCACCGGGCGGGAAGCCTGTCCCACTTCCAGCACCCGCAGGCCGTGAGGCAGCACCCCGTTGAGCCGATCGGCCAGATCCTCCGGCAGAGTGTCCTCCGTCAGGTCAAAATCGGCCAGCTCACACTGGCTTTGATAGCCGGTGGACAGGGGCACCAGAATGGACAGATAGATATGAGGATTGAACCCCTCGGTGTACCGCACAGGCAGTTTGGCCCGCACCAGGGACCGCTGGAGGGTGTTCATCAGGTCCAAATGGGAAATATAGGCAGAATATTCGTTTTTCTCAAATTTGATTCTCACTTTAAACATCACAGGGCCTCCCGCAGGACAGAGTCAGCGCGCCGCAATTCCGGCATCCGGCGGCGCAGTCCGGTGTGGCGACCCCCTTGAGGGCCTGCTGGTATTCGCTCCACAGATAGCTTTTGCACACGCCGGAGAAAATGTGATCCCAGGGCAGGACCTCTTCTTCCCCCGGCGAGCGGTAGGCATAGAAATCCGGGTCCAGGGAACACTCCTGGAAGGCTTCCATCCAGGCATCGAACTTGAAATATTCATCCCAGGCGTCCAGGTTGCAGCCCTTCTCCCAGGCCTTGTAAATCACCTGAGACA
>JAHZHY010000042.1:0-326 GCA_019420045.1 Clostridiales bacterium | reverse complement strand
AGCCGACGGTCACCCCGGGCGAACACCGCTTCCAGATAGCTTGCGTCCCCATGGTGCAGGTTGAAGCTGACATTCTTGATCTTCAGCTGTTCCCGCAGCAGTTCCTGCTTCCGCCGCACCTCTTCCCGTGTGGCCTGTCCCACCCACTGGAAGGGGGTCTGGGCCTTGGGCACAAAGGTGGACACGCCCACATTGATCTTGATGCCCCGGGCCTTGTTCTTGGCGGTCTTCCGGAAGGTGTAGATCACATCCCGGACGATCTGGGCAATGCCCGCCAGGTCCTCGTCGGTCTCGGTGGGCAGGCCCATCATAAAGTACAGCTTGAC
>JAHZHY010000041.1 GCA_019420045.1 Clostridiales bacterium | reverse complement strand
GTATGAACTTCTTTTTATTTCCCTAAATTGTTGCACTTGATAGTATAATTCACCGAATGAAAAAGAAAAGGACAGGCAATGCCTGTCCTTTTTGATTACCGAACCTGGCCCGAACCCAGGATCACATACTTGTAGGAAGTCAGCTCCCGCAAACCCATGGGGCCCCGGGCATGGAGCTTCTGGGTGGAGATGCCGATCTCCGCCCCCATACCGAACTCGCTGCCATCGGTGAAGCGGGTGGATGCGTTGATATAGACGGCAGCCGAGTCCACACTGCGGGCAAAGCGGCGGGCCGCTTCTTCATTGCGGGTGACGATGCACTCGCTGTGACCGGTGGAATAGCGGCGGATGTGGGCGATGGCCTCATCCAGGCCGTCGATCACTTTGCAGGAGAGGATATAGTCGTTGTATTCCGCGGCGTAATCCTCCAAGGTAGCCGGGGCAATGCCGGGAAGAATGGCCACGGTGCGGGGGCTTCCCCTCCACTCCACCTTGCATTCATCCAGCTTCTGCTTGGCCCGGGGCAGAAATTCTGCCGCAATATCCTGGTGCACCAGCAGGCTTTCGGCGGCGTTGCACACCGAAGGCCGGGAGCACTTGGCGTTATAGAGGATCTCCACCGCCATATCCAAGTCGGCGTCCTTGTCCACATAGATGTGACAGTTGCCGGTACCGGTTTCGATCACCGGCACTTTGGCGTTTTCCACCACCGAGCGGATCAGTCCTGCACCGCCCCGAGGGATGAGCACATCGATATACCCCCGCAGTCCCATCATCTGCTGGGCGGTCTCCCGGGAAGTATCGTCCAGCAAAATAACGCAGTCGGGGCACAGACCCTCTTGCTCCAGGGCGCTGCGCATCACTTTGGCCAGCTGGGTATTGGAGAGGAAAGCTTCCTTACCACCCCGAAGGAAAGCGGCGCTGCCGGCCTTGAAGCAAAGGACGGCGGAGTCCACCGTCACATTGGGCCGGGCTTCATAGATGATGCCGATGACTCCCATGGGCACCGACACCTTTTCAATGACCATGCCGTTGGGGCGATGGATGGTCTCCAGCACATTGCCGGTGGGATCGGGCAGCTGGGCCACCTGCCGTGCCCCTTCCGCCATGCTGCGCACCCGGCCTTCATCCAGCCGCAGCCGGTCGATCATGGTGGGGCGCACGCCGTTTTCCTGGGCCGATTCCACATCCCGGGCATTGGCCGCCAGAATGGCGGGGATATTGCCTTCCAGAGCCTGGGCAATGGCCAACAAGGCTCGATTCTTTTGTTCGGTATCGTAAAGAGCCAGCTGCCGGGCGGCTTCTTTGGCCTGTTTGGCCAGCTGGTGCAGATGATCGGTCATATTTGCAAAACCTCCTAAGAGATGGATTTGGCGGGAAGGAACAGCGAGCCCACCGGAATACCATCCAGCAGATCATAAAGCAGGTTGGGATCGCTGCCGTTGATGATGGCCATGGGGATGCCGTGGGAAGTGGCGATTTTGGCGGCCTGGATCTTGGTGCTCATGCCGCCGGTGCCCAGTCCCGAGCCGGAACCGCCGGCAATGCTCTCAATGTGGCTGTCGATCTGCCGGATCACCGGGATCAGGGGAGCCTTGGGATTTTTCCGGGGATCTTCGGCATACAGGCCGTCAATGTCGGACAGAATGATCAGCCCATCGGCGCCGGTGAGCACGGCCACCATGGCCGACAGGGTATCGTTGTCACCAAACTCCAGTTCTTCGGTGGAGACGGTGTCGTTTTCATTGACAATGGGGATGGCCCCCATGGAAAAGAGCCGCTCGAAGGTGTTGCGGGCGTTCTGTGCCCGGTTTTCCACCTCCACCACATCCCGGGTCAGCAGCACCTGGGCCACCTTGTGGCTTTTTTCCAGAAAGAGCTTGTCATAAAGATACATCAGCTCACACTGGCCCACAGCGGCAGCGGCCTGCTTGGAAGGGGTATCTTTGGGACGGCAGGGGAGCCCCAGCTTGGCCACTCCCACGCCCACCGCTCCGGAGGAGACCAGTACTACCTCCCGACCGGAGTTCTTGATATCGGAAAGCACCTTGCACAGCCCTTCGAACCGGCGGATATTGATCCGTCCGGTTTCATAAGTCAATGTACTGGTGCCGATTTTTATAACAATGCGTTTGGCCCTGGACAGCGTGTTCAAAAAAAGACCTCCCGGCGCCTTTGGCGCGATGATTTTATTTCATCTTACTATACCAAAGAATTGCTTCTTCGTCAAAGGAAAATGGCATCAAAAAGGACGGCCCAAAGCCGCCCTTTTTTGTGCGTAAATTCCTGCTATATCTTGCGTTTTTTTGCCATATGGATGGCCATGCCTTCCAGATCCTCCACAGCCTCGGTGACCGCTTCCACATAAGTGGGGTGAGGACGGATGACGGCGGCCAGCTGCTTCTGGGAAAGACCGTTGACGATGGCGGTAGCCAGCTCGCCCACCATATCGGTGGCCCGGGCGCACATCAACTGGGCTCCCACCAGACGGTCCCCTTCCTCGTCATAGACCAGCTTGATAAAGCCCCGGTCCTGCAAGGAGATCATGGATTTGCCGTTGGCCAGCATGGAGGCCTTGCTGGTTTTGACCTTCATGCCCTTTTCCTTGGCCTGGGCCTCTGTCAGGCCCACCGAAGCGATCTCCGGGTTGGTATAGATGCAGTCGGGGATCACATCCAGGCGGATGGAGGGCTCTTTGCCCAGCATATTCTCCACGGCCACAATGCCCTGGGCCGATGCCACATGGGCCAGCTGCACGCCGGGGATCACATCGCCGATGGCATAGACATTTTCCCGGTTGGTACGGAAATGCTCATCCACCAGAATGGCGCCCTTTTCGTCCTGCTCCACCGAAAATCCCGGGCCGAACAGGTCCTTGGTGTTGGGGCTGCGTCCGGCGGCCAGCAGCACGCCGTCGCCTTCCACACTCTTATACTCTTCCCCGTCCAGGTACCAGCATTGCAGCTTGCCTTCGGGGCTCTGGGTGATTTTCTTCAACCGGGCCTTGTGGACAAATTCCACACCCCGCTTTTTCAGCACCATGGTCAGGTTCTGGGCCAGCTCCTTGTCCACCTTGGGCAGAATCCGGTCCCGGGATGCCATCAGGGTCACTTTCTTACCATAAGCGTTATAGAGGGAAGCAAACTCCATGCCGATGACCCCGGCCCCGGCCACGATCAGATGGTCATAAAGGGTGTCCATGCTGAGAAGCTCATCGCTGGTGATGACTCCCGGCAGATCCATCCCCTCCACCGGCGGGCTGGAAGGCACGCTGCCTGTGGCGATGAGGATGTGCTCTGTGTGAAGAATTTCCTTTTCGCCGTCGTCCAGGGGAGAAAAGGAAACGGTATGCTCATCCAGGATGGTGCCGGTGCCCCGGAGATGGGCAATGCCATTGCTCTTGAACAGCTGTTCCACGCCGCCCCGCAGCTTGCCCACCACTTCTTCCTTCCGGGCCTGGATCTTGGCCGCATCCAGCGTCACATGATCGGCGTGCAGGCCCAGGGTTTCAAAGTTATGTACCGCTTCGTGATAGAGCTCGGCGGCATGGAGCATGGATTTGGTGGGGATACAGCCCCGATTGAGGCAGGTGCCTCCCACATCCCGGTTTTCAATGACGGCGGTCTTGAGCCCCAGCTGGGCCGCCCGGATAGCGGCCACATAACCTCCCGGCCCGGCGCCGATGACCACCAGCTGATATTGTTGATCCATCTGGCTTTCCTCCCGTTCTCGCAAAGATAAAAGAGGGCGGGGGCCTGTCTGACCTCCGCCCCTGTGATGATTTTAAAAGTCCTCCCCTTTCAGAAGGGAGCAAAGATCCCGGCCCATCTGGCCGTCCATCTCATAGCCCAGTTCTCCCGCTTCTTCCGGCAAAAGAGGCCGTATGGCCTGCAAAAAAGCCGCAGAGGAGTAGGGGAGCCCCATCAGGGCCTGCTCCAACTGAGGGAAAAATTCCGAGTCCATGGCATCGGAAAAAATGCGGGCTTTCTCCACCCGTCCGCTGTTGATCCCAAGGCAAATCTTCACTCCACCCCAGGGAAACCGGCCGGAAATCTCTTTGTCAAAGGGGATCTTTTTACCCAGCCGCCACTGGAAGGAAGCATATTTTTCTTCCAGGGCCTCCAGGGCCTGTTGGTCCAGATCCTCTTCCCGAAGTTTTTCCACAGGGCCGCCATAGACCTTTTCAAAGGCCGCTTCCAGCCGCTGCTTCATGGTTTCCACCGTGATGTCTTGGGAAAACTCCCGCAGGTTTGCCACACGGCTGCGCACCGAGCGCACTCCCTTGGATTGGAGCTTGTCCGGCTGCACATTGAGGTAGCGGCCCAGAGCACCCATGTCCACATCGATGAGGATGGTTCCATGGTGGTAGGCATTCTGCCCTTTTTTATAAAAGGCGTTGCCGGAAAACTTCCGTCCCTCCACCAGGATGTCGTTGCGGCCCGACCGCTCCACGGCAAGGCCAAAACTGGCAGCCGCTTCCTCTATCACCTGGGTCTGCCGGGCCACATCGTAATCGGCCCGGGGAACAAGGAAGGTGAAGTTCAGGTTTCCCAGATCGTGGAACACGGCACCCCCACCGGAGAGACGGCGGGCCAGATGCCCGCCGTCTTCTTCCAGCTCTTTCACCCGGCATTCCTGCCAGGCGTTCTGATTTTGTCCGATGACCACCGTCTGCCGGTTCTGCCACAGATACAGAGTGCAGCATTCCGGCGGATTGCTTTCCATCAAAAGCTCTTCCAGTGCCAGGTTATGATAGGGGTTTACCGAAGCGGTGGTAATAAGCCGGGTGCGCTTGATCATTTGTCAAAATGATAGCAGATCACCGGCGTACGGGCGGCCTTCACCTCGTCGGGACGGCGAATGACGGTTTTCACCGGCAGCTCGTGCATATGCTCCGGATTTTCTTCCGCCATGGCATGAATCCGCTTGAGGGCGGCCACCACTTCGTCCAGAGTGGTTTTGCTCTCGGTTTCGGTGGGTTCCACCATCAGATCTTCCGGCACGATAAGGGGGAAGTACATGGTGGGGGGATGGATGCCTTCGTCCAGCATGGCCTTGGCGATGTCGGTGGCGGTGACGCCCTTTTCCTTGTGCATCTTATCCAGGGTGATAATGAACTCGTGCATGCAATGGCCCTTGGTGGCAATGTCATAGGTGTCCGACAGCTGGTGCATCATATAGTTGGCATTGAGCACCGCATTGCGGGAAGCCTCGGGAATGCCCTTCTGGCCCAGAGTGAGCACATAGGTGAGAGCCCGGACCACCACCAGGAAGTTGCCGTAAAAGGCCTTCATCCGGCCGATGGACTGAGGCAGATCGTAGTCCATGGTATATCCATTCTCACCTGCCACCGCATGGGGCTTGGGCAGATAGGGGGCCAGCAGTTTTGTGCAGCCCACAGCACCGCTGCCCGGTCCACCGCCGCCATGAGGGGTGGAGAAGGTTTTGTGCAGATTGAGATGCACTACATCAAAGCCCATATCGCCGGGGCGCACCTGGCCCATGATGGCGTTGAGGTTGGCGCCGTCATAATAGCAAAGGCCGCCGGCGTCCTTGATGATCTTGGTGATCTCCAGAATGTTCTTATCGAAAATACCCAGGGTGTTGGGATTTGTCAGCATCAGACCGGCGGTGTCTTCGCCCACCGCTTCCCGCAGCTTATCCAGGTCGATGCCGCCTTCTTCATTGGAAGGCACATTGACACAAGTGAAACCAGCCATGACCGATGTGGCCGGGTTGGTGCCGTGGGCGGAGTCGGGAACGATGATCTTGGTGCGCTTGGTATCTCCCCGCATTTTGTGGTACTGCTTGATGAGCAGCACGCCGGTGAGCTCGCCATGGGCGCCTGCTGCCGGCTGGAAGGTCATCTCATCCATACCGGTGATCTGGCACAGGTATTTCTCCGCCAGGGCCATCACTTCCAGGCAGCCCTGGACGGTGTGCTCCGGCTGGAGGGGATGGACGCCGGTAAAACCGGGCAGAGCGGCCATTTCCTCATTGATCCGGGGATTGTATTTCATGGTGCAGGAGCCCAGGGGATAGAAGCCGTTGTTCACCCCGTAGGTCCGCTCGGCCAGTTTGGTATAGTGGCGGCTGATATCGGTCTCGCTCATCTCCGGGAGATGGGGGGCCTGCTGCCGGGTCAGGGAAGCGGGCAGCTGATATTCCGGCACATCACAAGCGGGCATCTCAGCGCATTTGCGCCCGGCCACGCTGCTTTCAAAAATCAGATTCACTTCCCAGCCACCTCCTTGAGGGTTTCTACCAAGGTGTCGATCTCTTCCCTGGTGTTCATTTCGGTGACGCACCAGAGGATCTGGCCCTTCTTGTCACCGGTGAGGGGCAGTCCGCCCAGGATGCCCTTTTCCTCCAGCGCCTGCATGACCTTCTGGGGGCACACCGGGCAGGAGGTGACAAATTCATGGAAGAACTCGCCCTGATAAACCATTTCAAAACCAGGAATGGCCGAGATCTGCTGGGCGGCATAGTGAGCCTTGGACAGGCACAGGTTTGCCACATCCCGCAGGCCGTTCGGTCCCATGGCCGCCAGATACACCGAGGCGGTGAGGGCGCACAGAGCCTGGTTGGAGCAGATGTTGCTGGAGGCTTTCTCCCGGCGGATATGCTGCTCTCTGGCCTGAAGAGTGAGGACGAAGGCCCGATTGCCCTCGGCGTCGGTGGTTTCGCCCACGATACGGCCGGGGATCTTGCGCATCATCTTCTCCGAGCAGGTCATGATGCCCAGGTAGGGTCCGCCATAGGCCAAAGGCATACCCAGAGGCTGGCCTTCGGCGGTGGCCACATCGGCGCCGCACTGACCCGGGGTGGCCATCACCCCAAGGGCGATGGGATTGCAGCCCATGATATATTTGGCGCCCTTCTCATGGACGATCTGACCCAGCTCCTCACAGTCCTCAAACAGACCATAATAGTTGGGCTGCTGCACATAGAAGCAGGCAGTGGTATCGTCCAGCAGTTCTTTCAGGGCTTCTTTGTCGGTTTTGCCATCTTTTTCCGGCACGATGACCAGTTCAGTGTTGGCCGCCTGGCAATAGGTCTCCATCACCTGGATGGTATCGGGCTGGGCGGTGGCAGACACCAATGTCTTAGTGCGCTTCCGCTCCCGGCACATGGCAGCCCCTTCGGCAGCGGCTGTGGCGCCGTCATACACCGAAGCATTGGACACCGGCATATCCATCAGCTGGCACATATCGGTCTGGTATTCAAATATGGCCTGGAGCACTCCCTGGCTGATCTCCGCCTGATAGGGGGTGTAGGAGGTGACAAACTCCTCCTTGGTGGGGATATATTTCACAATGGAGGGGATATAGTGGCGGTAGGCGCC
>JAHZHY010000040.1 GCA_019420045.1 Clostridiales bacterium | reverse complement strand
GGATGGTTTTTTCGTCGCAGGCCATCTCCATATCCTGGGCAAAGAGGAAAAAGGCGACCCACACCAGGGGATGGAACCAATAAATACAGGCGGCCAGATAGAATAAGGGTTTGAACATATGATCCAGCCGGGCGATGTGGCTTCTTTCGTGAGCGATGACAAAAGGACGCATGGTTTCCGGTGTGTGGGCCGGGAGAACGATCAGCGGCCGGAAAATCCCAAAGACAAAGGGCGTGGGAACGCAGGAAGAAAGAACCACATTGTCACATAGTTTCTGGGCTCTTTTTAGCCTCTTTTTCAAAGAAAGGAGAGAAAGCAGCCCTTTCAGAAGGAAAAAGGTCAGCCCGATCAGCCAAAGCAGAGACAGCAGGCCCAGCCAGTCGAAAGATCCTGTCGCTGGCGCTGGCTGAGGAGCACCGGTGAGGGCTGGGGACAGAGGTATCACTGGTGCAGGGATGGCCGGGAGAGGACTTGCGGCTTTTGGCAAAGAAAAAGGACAGAGAAGGCGAAACAGCACACCCAGCCACAAAAGGCAGGTGAGATACTTGGGGAAGGGACGGAGACAAAGCCGCAGCAGAAGCACAACACCCACGGCCACAGCGATCTCCAGCCACCCCTGGCTCAGCGTCAGAAAGAAAGTTTTCATCACAGTGCTCACTCCTTCCATTGGCGAATCATCTGTTCCAGACTTTCGATTTCCTCCGGACTTAGTTTTGTGCGGGAAGTAAAGGCGGCGAGAAAATGAGGCAGGGAGCCGCCAAAGGTCTCTTTTACAAAATCCTGGCTTTGCAAAGCCAGAAAATCCTCCCGGCTCATCAGGGGACGCACCTGCCCATCCCGGTTTTCAAAAAGGCCCTGCTGGCACAGGCGGCGCAGCATGGTGTAAGTGGTGGATTTTTTCCACTGGAAGGCATCGCTGCACAGGGTTACCAGCTGGCCGGAGGGAAGCGGGGCATGGTCCCAGATCAGCTGGGCCAGCCGCTCTTCCATGACACCTAGTTTCCGTTCCATGGGATTACCTCCTCGGTTTAATAACTTTAAACTACATCTTGAGTTTAACATCGTTAAACCAAAATGTCAAGAAAAAAACGCCCCGATTGCGGAGCGTTGCAGACGGTTGGAGCCTATATGGCGAACAAAGCCTTATTGGCCCTACCTTTTATCCATTTGTAAAAACCGGCGACCTGTGCGTCGGTTTTTACACTTCTCAAGGGGCCAGTGTACGCCAAAGGCGTGCATGCAGCCCCTTGCAAAAGTGGCAAAAACCACTTTTGCGACACAAAAAACACCCCGGTTGGGGGTGTTTTTTCGTTATGGTTCTTCCTGGCAAAGACGGTCCAGTTTCAGTAGGTTCTCTTTCAGATCGCCACCCACCGGCAAAGCCCGATCTCCCAGCTTTTGGGGAGTGGAGGGGTAGTCACGGTTGAAGCGGATCAGCCGGGCGTTTGGCCACAGCCAGGTGAGGCGCTGGAAATAGTGGCGGATCAGACCGGGGGAGTTGAAGCCCACTCCCAGCTCCAGAAACAGGGTGGAGGAGTATTCGGCCTCTTTCATAAAATCCTCAAAGGGCTGTCTGTTTTTCATGGTCTCTCGGGGGATAAAGCAGTCCGGTCCTCGCAGGTTCTGCACCAGGGGAGCGCCGCAATGGGGGCAGTGGGGGATGTCCTCTGTGGGGCAGGAAAAGGAAACGGGATCAATATCCCGGGCGATCTGCCGGTAAAAAGGTTCTCCGTCCCACAGCGTATCGCAGCAGGGGCGGGAGCACTGCAAAAGGGCGATGGAGCCTTGGGGTTCAAAGACCCGCCGGGAATCAAACCCCGCTTTGATGAACTGGCCGTCGATATTGCTGGTGAGGACAAAATAATCCTTGGCTTTGAGGATGCTCAGTAGATGGGTATAGGCGGGGATCACCGGATAATCAAACCGGGCCCACAGGGCTTCGGCGGCCAGCATGGCCCATTTCTGTTCCTGTGTGCGTTCCGGGTCCCACAAGGCCTTCCAAAAATGGTCATACCCTTTTTTGGCCAGCTGGGGAAATACCTGCTCCAAAGTTTCACGGCTCATGTAGTCCATCCCACCGGCTGCCGAGAGACCGGCGGCTCCGCCCACTACGATTTTGTCCGCTTCTTTGATCCAGCGGGCGGCCTGGCGCAGGGTGGGGGTGTTGTCCTGGGAAGCCAGGAGGGCTGCATGGCGGGCATAGGCTTCCATACGCTGCTTGTATGTGCTCACGGTTTCTCCCCCTTTCATCGGATAGTAACAGCATACCGTTTTTTCCGGCAAAAAGCAAACAAAAAACAGGGCAGGATGCTTCCTGCCCTAAAAAACAAAAAAGGCAGCAGCCCGCAGCTGCCGCTATGATAAAACTGCCGAAGCAGTGGATGACCGCCGGAAAGGCCCAGGCTATTTCTGGCTCACATAGGGGGTTTCCTCACCGAAGATGAAATCGTCCAGATCGCCCACGGAAATGGCCTTGATGGCATTTGTGGTGTTTTTCATATGCTCCTCCTTTCTCTTTTATCACGAATACAGTATAGAGGGAAATTGTGCATTTACAACAACAAAATTGTAAATAAATCGTAAATGTGCACAGCTTGCAGCGGCCCCATAGACCATTCTATGCAGTGGAGGAAGAATTAGTACGGGAAAGAGGGAAATTGGCAGTTAAGATAGGAGAGGGAAAGGAGGGATGAGGTTTTTCGTCAGTGTGGACAAAATCACTTCTTCCAGAGAATTGCGATTGACAGGGAAGGATGGGAAAGATACAATATATAGCGAGTTTTCATAAGATAATATACAATTTACAGGAAACGCCGTGCTCCTGGGAGCTGCGGCAGGAGGGGAGAAAAACATGAATATCACGGAAAACGCCAGAACGGTGTTGGAAAAACGCTATTTGATCCGGGATGCCCAGGGCAAAGCGCTGGAAACGGTGCCTCAGCTGTTCCAGCGGGTGGCCAGTGCCATTGCTCAGGCCGATCGGAATTACGATCCTCAGGCCGATGTGGAGAAAACGGCCCAAGAATTTTACGATACCATGACCGATCTTCGGTTTTTGCCCAATTCCCCCACCCTGATGAACGCCGGGCGGGAGCTGGGTCAGCTTTCGGCCTGTTTTGTTTTGCCGGTGGGCGACAGCATGGAGGAAATTTTTGAAGCGGTGAAGCAGGCAGCCCTCATCCACAAATCCGGCGGCGGCACAGGCTTTTCCTTCTCCCGCCTGCGTCCCCGGGGCAGCGTGGTCAATTCCACCGGTGGTGTGGCTTCCGGTCCCATCAGCTTTATGAAGGTGTTTAACACCGCCACCGAAGCGGTGAAGCAGGGCGGTACCCGCCGGGGGGCCAATATGGGCATCCTCCAGGTGGACCATCCGGACATCCTGGATTTCATTTCCTGCAAGAGCGACAACAACGAGATCAATAACTTCAATATTTCCGTGGCTATCACTGAGGGCTTTATGCAGGCCGTGCAGGCTGGGGAGGACTATCCCCTCATCGACCCCCGCACAAAGCAGGAAGTGGGCCGTCTCAATGCCCGGGAAGTCTATGACAAGATCGTGGACTCCGCCTGGCGCAACGGCGAGCCGGGCATCGTCTTTATCGATCGGCTCAACCGGGACAATGTGGTGCCCTCTCAGGGCCGCATCGAGTCCACGAACCCCTGCGGTGAACAGCCCCTGCTGCCCTATGAATCCTGCAATCTGGGTTCCATCAACCTGGCCCAGATGGTCAAGGGCCAAGGGAAAAAGGAGATCGACTGGGACAAGCTGGGACAGACAGTGGACACCGCCGTTCACTTTTTGGACAATGTGATCGATGTGAACAAATATCCCATCCCGGAGATCGACCGGGTGACAAAGCTCACCCGGAAAGTGGGCCTGGGAGTGATGGCCTTTGCCGATTTGCTCATGCTGCTGGGTGTGCCCTATAACTCCCAGGAGGGCGTGGAGATCGGCCAGCAGATCATGGAATTTATCCAGCGGCGGGCCAAGGAACAGAGCCGCCGTCTGGCCGAAACCAGAGGGGCCTTCCCCCTCTTCGGAGAGAGCATCTATAAAGACGAAACTCCCATCCGCAACGCTACTGTAACCACCATCGCTCCCACCGGCACCCTGTCCATCATCGCCGGTGTTTCCGGCGGGGTGGAGCCGGTGTTCGCCTTCGCCTTCATCCGCAATGTGATGGATGGGGACGAGCTGATCGAGGTAAATCCCTTGCTTCGCCGCCGTTTGGAGGAACGGGGTATTTACAGCGACGAGCTGATGAAAAAAGTCATTGCCCAGGGTTCTTTGCAGCACATTGAGGAGATCCCCCAGGACATCAAGGATGTGTTTGTCTGTGCCCACGATGTGTCGCCCCAGTGGCACATCCGGATGCAGGCTGCTTTCCAGAAGCACACCGACAACGCCGTGTCCAAAACGGTGAATTTCCCCCATTCGGCCACCAGAGAGGATGTGGACAAGGTTTACCGGCTGGCCTATGAGCTGGGATGCAAAGGCGTCACCATCTATCGGGATGGCAGCCGCGGCTCCCAGGTGCTCAACATCGGCAAGGTGAGCAAGGAAGCCAAAAGCGATGAGGCACCCCAGGCTGCGCCCAGCCCGGTCCAGCAGCAGAACCGTCTGGAGCCCCGGCCCCGTCCGGCGGTGACCATGGGCATCACCGAAAAGGTGAAGATCGGCTGCGGCAATCTGTATGTGACGGTGAATTACGACGAAAACGGCATTTGTGAGGTCTTCACCAACACCGGCCGTTATGGCGGCTGCCCCAGCCAGTCGGAAGCTACCGCACGCCTGGTGTCCATCGCCCTGCGCAGCGGTATCGATGTGCAGACCATCATCGGTCAGCTGAAGGGGATCCGCTGTCCTTCCACCATCCGCCAGCCGGGGATGAAGTGCACCTCCTGCCCGGACGCCATCGCCCGGGTCATTAAAGAGGTGGTGGACTTCACAAAGAAGGACGGGGACGGCGTGGAGACGCCCGCCGCCTTTGCAAAGCACCGCCTGATGGAGAAAAAGA
>JAHZHY010000004.1 GCA_019420045.1 Clostridiales bacterium | reverse complement strand
TCTGGGGTTTGCGGCTTGATGAAGGGGAGGGCGAAAGTGCCGTTTACACGACAGAGGTTTTTCGGCAGTCTGCTAAAATCTTTCGTTTTTTGAAAGGAAAAATTCACCCTTTGTTCGTTTGTTTTCCCCGGTGAAAAGTGGTAAAATGAACACAGGAAACACCCACGAAGAAAGTCAGGTGCGCCTATGAAAAACAAACGATTTATCGTCTTTTTGACGGCTTTGTCCCTGGCGGCTTCCCTCTCTCTGCCCGCCGCAGGGGCCGACGCTCCTTCCGACTGGGCCAAAGGCGAGGTGGAAAGCGCCATCTCCCAGGGCCTTGTGCCCAAAGACCTGCAAAGCAGCTATCAGGCCCCCATCACCCGCCAGGAGTTTTGCCGCCTGGCTGTGACCATGGTGGAAGTGGTGGAGGAAAAGCCCATCTCTCAGGTGCTCTCTGACCGGGGGCTGCAAACCAAGGAAAACGCTTTTTCCGATACCCAGGACGATTATGCGGAAAACGCCTGTGCCCTGGGCATCGTCAACGGCTATGAGGACGGCACTTTCCGTCCCCAGGGCAGCATCACCCGCCAGGAGGCGGCCAAGATGCTCTATGAGACCGCCAAGGTGCTGGAATACTCCGGCTCCGGCGGCTCCCTTACTTTCGCCGACCGGGATGACATCGCCTCCTATGCGGTGACAGCGGTGAAGTTTGCTTCCTTCACCGGCGTGATGAAGGGCGTGGAGGATGGCCGTTTTGATCCATCCGGGATCTATACCCGCCAGCAGGCCTATATCACCATGGACCGGCTCCTTTCGGTGCTGGAAGGGGAGAGCGCAGGGGGCGAACTGACCGCTACCCAGATCTATAGTCAGTGCTCCCCGGCGGTGTGCTATGTGGAGGTCTATGATGAGGCGGGCGAGGTCGCCGGTACCGGCAGCGCCTTTGTTGTAACCGAAGACGGAAAGCTGATCACCAATTACCATGTGATCCAGGATGTCTATTCCGCCCGGGTGAAGTTCCCCGACGGCAAGACCTATCCGGTGGAAAGCGTGCTGGCCTATGATGTGCAGCGGGATGTGGCCGTGCTCCGGATCAATGCCAAGGGCCTTGTCACCTTGCCTCTGGGCGATTCTGACAGCCTGGTCAGCGGCCAGACGGTGTACACCATCGGCAGCCCCCAGGGGCTGGACAACACCATCGCCAACGGCATCGTCTCTGCCACCAACCGGGTGGTGGAAGGGCAGAAGTACATCCAGACCACCGCCCCCATCTCTCCGGGCAGCAGCGGCGGCGCTTTGCTGGATGGCTACGGCCGGTGCGTGGGCATCACCAGCGGTACCCTCAGTGGCCAGAACCTGAACTTTGCCGTGCCCATCAACGATGTGAAGGAATATCTGAATAAAAATGAGCCCATCACCCTGGAAGAGCTGGCCCAGAAAAGTAGCCAGGTCACCGGCCTGCAAGTGACGCTGATGGGGGAGAAGGCCACCTACACCGGGCAGGTGCTGGGCGGGGCCACCCCCCACGGAGAAGGCCGGGCGGAATGGGCCGACGGCAGCTATTATGAAGGCTCCTTCCAGCAGGGAATGCCCTGGGGCAAGGGCACCTATTATAAAAACCAGGACCAGAGCCTGTATACCGGCGA
>JAHZHY010000039.1 GCA_019420045.1 Clostridiales bacterium | reverse complement strand
CGGTATATTTGTATGATGACCGGTTCACCTTGGTTTTGAACGGCAGCGACACTCCGATCACAATTGATGACATCCTGCTGGACGAGATCGAGGAGGGGCTTGAGGGTGCCCTGACCAGCTGCGAAGGGTGTTCATCGTTGGTTGCGGACGCTCCACCAACATATAAAAAGCAGCTGCAAAAGCAGCTGCTTTTTATTTTTGCGAAGGACTTCTGTTTGGCTGATATTTTCTCTTGTATCTTCTGATTCTGATATATTATAATAGGTTAAAGTGGCAGGGGCCGCTTTTTTTATCGCCCTTGGCCGGACTCTGTTTTGCTCCAGGGAGAGGAGATGCCATGTCTGAGACACGAAAGGTTTATATAGGCCGGCTGATTGGACGCTGTGTGATTTTTGTGCTTTGCCTGTTCATGTATCTGTTCCGGCGGGATTTCTTCACGGTTCTGGATGGGATGAATTTTTTCAAAGAGTTTTCTCTTTTGCATCTTTTGTGGGGTGTGTGGGTGATGGACATGATCCTTCAGATCATCCCCATCAAAAATAAGGTGCCTCTGGGATCGCAGAAACTTTTTTCCAGCCGTTTCAAACCGATACGGGACAAGATCAATTACGAGGCTTTGCGAAACTACATCGTATCTACCACAAAAGCGGCTTACAAAGTGTTTATCCTTTGGTGTTTGCTCATTGCCGGGATCGGGGTGCTGTATTTTCTTGGTGTCATCGATAAAGTGACGCTTTTTATGACCTCGGTATTCTTTTATGTGTGTGATCTGATCTGTGTGCTCATCTGGTGTCCCTTCCGGCTGATTATGAAGAACCGGTGCTGCACCACTTGCCGGATCTTTAACTGGGATCATCTGATGATGTTTTCACCGCTTATTTTTATGGGTGGATTTTTTACATCCTCTCTTGTGATTTTGTCGGCAGTGGCCTGGCTGGTGTGGGAACTGTGTGTGATGATGTATCCCGAGCGTTTTTGGGATCATTCCAACGCTGCTTTGCAGTGCTGCGAATGCACCGATAAGCTTTGCACCCAGTACTGTCAGAAACTTCGTTCTTGAATGCAGAAAAAATGGGTAAAAGAAAAACGCCGTACAGTCATGGACTGGCGGCGTTTTTGCTATGTTTGCTATGATAGGGGAAATCATCCCGCCTGATGGATCTTCAGGCGCAAATGGTCAGCTACCATGGAAATGAATTCGCTGTTGGTAGGTTTGCCTCTGCTCCCGGAGATGGTGGCGCCGAAATATTCCTGCACGGCGTTTAAATCACCCCGTCCCCAGGCGGATTCGATGGCATGACGGATGGCACGCTCCACACGGGAACCGGTGGTGGAGTGCCGCTTGGCCACGGTGGGATAAAGTTCCTTGGTCACTGCGTGGATCACATCGGTATTCTGTATGGCCATGACAATGGCCTCACGCAGATAGCGGTGCCCTAGGATGTGAGCGGGCACTCCCAGCTGATGCATGGCTTCGGTGACCAACAGAGTGATATCGGTTTTGGCTGGTTGAGGGATGGATTGGGGAGCCGGCTGGCAGATCCGCTGCAAAAGCACCGATATATCAAAAGGCTTGGGCATAAAGTGCTGGGCGCCCAGGGCCGAAGCCTCGGCCAGGACCTGGGGACTGGTAAAGGAAGGAGTTACAATAAAAAGCGGACACTTCTCAGGCAGCGCGGCAATTTGACGCAGCGCCGCAAGGCCGTCCAGCTTGGCTAAAACGGTGTCGGTCACTACCACATCGGGATGAAGCTGCTGCACCAAAGCGACCAGCTCTTCGCCGTTGCCGGCCCGGCCGATCACCTGGACACGGGGATCCTCCTCCAGCTGGCCAGCCAAAAGACTGAGAAATTCAACACTGTCATCTGCAATGATCACGGTGGTCTTGCTGTTCATGTTCACTCTCTCCTCGGTATTTTATCAACAATAAAGAATTGAAAGAATAAAGGGGTTTGGGAAAATATTCTGCGCATATAGTACAATAGCATAGCAGACGCTGGCAAACAATATCACATATAGTAGGATTTGGTAGCAAAGTATCTAAAAACAATTAGTAATATGTATGCGGTATATACATTCTGCGGGAAGAAATGAAACGGAATATGTTATATATAATAATGTGAGGAGCGGCTTTTTCATCCTCGGGAAAAGAAATGAAAAAAAGATGGAGAAAAGTGTTGACAAAAGGGGAAAAAGGCGGTATACTAACCAAGCTGTCCCGCGAGGGACGGTGAGGATCGGAAAAACCGGTCAGGAACTTCGAAAAAAGTTCTTGACAAAGGGATTCGGATCTGATAGAATTATCAAGCT
>JAHZHY010000038.1 GCA_019420045.1 Clostridiales bacterium | reverse complement strand
GTGCGGTTTGCTTTCATTCGAAAAAGAGAGGATTTTGGTTATGGATTTCAGTCTGCACGCACTACTCATCGTCTGCCCATTGGTATTCTTGTCTGGATTTGTGGATTCGGTGGCCGGAGGGGGCGGACTGATCTCCATTCCCGCCTATGTTTTCGCCGGCCTGCCCATGATCAACGCCTATGGCTGCAACAAGTTTTCTGCTGCTTTGGGCACCTGCGTCTCCTCCTTCAAATATTTCAAAAGCGGAAATGTACATCTGAAAACCGCCTTGTACAGCGCTGTGGGCGCCCTGATCGGTGCCTGGATGGGGTCTCAGCTGGCCATGGTGCTGGAAGACCGGGTGCTGCGGATGTGCCTGATGGTGATTTTGCCGGTGGCCGGTGTCTTTATTCTCATCAACCGGAAGTTCGGGGAAAATGAGGACGAACACGATCAGGTGAAATGGCTCTACCCCAAAGCCTTTGTCATCGGTCTGTTCCTGGGGGCCTATGACGGCTTCTTCGGCCCGGGCACCGGCACCTTCCTCATCATCCTGTTCTGCATGGTGCTGCGGCTGCCCATCGTCACTTCTTCCGGCAATGCCAAACTGACCAACCTGGCTTCCAATATTGCATCGGCGGTGGCTTACCTTCTGGGCGGCAAGGTGCTTTTCTGGCTGGCCGTGCCCGCTGCCTGCTGCACCATTGCCGGAAACTGGCTGGGCGCTCATCTGGCCATCAAAAACGGCGCCAAGTTCATCCGTCCCATCATCGCTCTGGTCATCGTGCTGCTGATGATTAAAGTGGTGAGCGAGCTGTTTTAAGCCATGCTCACTTCCTATTCTCCTGAGCAGGCGGAGGCCCTGTCCTCCCTGCCCTGCCTGTTCCGGCAGCCCCCTTGGGAAAACTGCCGGGGTGTTGTTTCCTGGGACGGAAATGCTCCCAAAGCCGCAGCCCTTTTTCCTTTTGCCCCTTTTCAGAAACGGACGGCTCTCTTCCTTCTGGGAGAGGAAGGGGATCATTTTGTCCCCCTCATTGCCGCCGCTCTGGAGCAGGCCAGCAGCTTAGGACTGCACCTGGTCACCACCGACCTGCCCTATGGCCCTCATTCCTTTGCAGAAAAAGGGGGACTGGTTCCCTGGTTCACCACCCGGCACATGATCTATGAAGGGAAACCTTTACCCGCCCCTCTTACCCCCATTCCCTACGAAGACCCTTGGTATCGGGCTTATCAGGACCTGATCGCTGAGGCCTTTCTCCCTCTGCGCCGGGCCATGGATGTGCCGCCCCACCGGATGCTCCCTTCGGTGGAAGATCGCCTTTTCTGTGCCCGGCACCACCGGGAGATCTTCCTTTTCCTGAAAGAACAGAAGCTCATGGGAGCGGTCTCCCTGAATGAAAAGGGGCTTGTGGACAATCTGGCGGTGTCTCCCGCCTTTCAGGGACAAGGGCTGGGGAAAGGCATTCTGTCTTTTGCCGTAAACCGTCTTTTGGCCCACGGCCGCACGCCTACTCTGGAAGTGCTGGACTGGAACGAAAAAGCCATCCAGCTCTATGAAAGTCAGGGATTTGTCACCCAATGCCGCCGCAGCCTGTACCGGCGGGACCTGCCCTGAAAACAAAGGGTGGCGTGCGCTTCGCCGCAGTCATCCATTTCAATATTTTTCGGCTCATTTCAAAAGGGCGAGAGATCAGAATCTCTCGCCCTTTTTGTCATAAATCCAGTTTTGGAGGTTCATCCAGCTTTTCCGGCACATACTTGCCATCCTTTTTCCGCTGGCGGACGCATTCGGTGAGGAGATACTCGATCTGACCGTTCACCGAGCGGAAATCGTCCTCAGCCCAGGCGGCAATGGCGGCATAGAGCTTGGGGGACAGGCGCAGGGGAACCTGCTTTTTCTCTTCGGCCATGGTTTAATACAGGCTGCCGGAATTGACCACCGGTTGGGCATCCCGGTTGCCGCAGAGCACCACCAGAAGGTTGGAAACCATGGCGGCTTTCCGCTCCTCGTCCAGCTGCACCACATGGTTTTCCCCCAGCCGCTCCAAGGCCATTTCCACCATGCCTACCGCGCCGTCCACAATCATCTTCCGGGCGTCGATAATGGCGCTGGCCTGCTGACGCTGAAGCATTACCGCGGCGATCTCCGGCGCATAAGCCAGATAGGTGATCCGGGCTTCGATGACCTCCAGCCCGGCGTCCGACACCTTGCTCTGGATCTCCTCCTTGATGCGCTGGGCCACCACTTCGCTGGACCCCCGCAGGCTGCCCTCATCGGCCACGCCGTCACCGGTGGTATCCACTCCCGGCGCCACATCATAGGGATAGATCCGCACAATGTTCCGCAGAGCGCTGTCGCACTGAAGGGACAGATATTCCTTGTAGTTGTCCACATTGAACACGGCCTTTGCGGTGTCGGTGACCCGCCACATGACGGCGATGCCGATTTCCACCGGATTACCCAGGCAATCGTTGATCTTCTGCCGGTTGTTGTTCAGCGTCATGATCTTCAGGGAGATCTTTTTCCCGGCCGCTTCCGCACCGGCTGCGGCCGCAGCGGCAGCCGCCAGAGCGCCCCCGCTTTGTCCGTCCACATCTCCGCTCTGTTTCAGCCGTGTCTTGGCCGCCGGATTCACCCCGGTGCAGAAGGGATTCACATAATAAAAACCCTCTCCCCGCAGTGTGCCCACATATTTGCCGAACAAAGTGAGCACCAAGGCTTCCTGGGGCTTGATGACCTTCAGTCCACAAAGGAAGATCCATCCCAGGCTGAGCCACGCAATGGAAACGGCCAGCACCAGACCGCCTGCCAGCGCCTTCCCTGTCTCCGTCCAAACAGATCCCAGGATACACAAACCGATGGCAGCCACATAACTCAGCAGCACCAAAAGCAATACAGGCATTCCTTTTCTGCAATTTTTCAGGATCTTTTCCTCCATGAAAAACACCCTCTCTCTTTATGATATCAAAATCATATCATAATCAAATCAGGCTGTCAAGCATGGAAGCGCGCTCTCACCGCTTGGCCGATGGCAGCCGAGGTGGCTGTGTGCAGAAGCGAGGAAGGAAGGGACAGTTCGTAAGCCGTCTTGTTTCCATAAGGAATGTGGTGAGGGATCAGGCGGGCCGGGATCTCCTCTGTAAAGTCCAGCAGAGCAAACTCCCTGGTGGCCATGGAAACGGCAAGGAAAAGGGATTTTTCCCGCTGCATTTTCAAATATTTGTTGTCACGCAAATGCATTTTATGGCTTCTGGCCCAAAAACCGGTGTAATCAT
>JAHZHY010000037.1 GCA_019420045.1 Clostridiales bacterium | reverse complement strand
GCTGTTTTGTGGCGAAAGTCAGTGTGGCCTCCTCCACTTCCTCCATCTGATTGATCTTCCCTTCGATCTTGGCGGCGCAGTTGGCGCAGTCCAGACCGTCGATGCGGTAGGTCTTCCGCCGCATTCCCTGGGGCACACCCTCTCCCCGGGGGGTGATGGTGGCAGTTCCCTCCACACTGCGGGCAATCTCCAGCATCTGAGGCAAAAGGGCGTCCGGATCTTTGGCGGTGACTCGCAGCTGTATTGTGGCAAAGGTCAAGGTGGCCTCTTCCACTTCCTCCAGCTGGTTGATCTTCCGCTCGATCTTGGCGGCGCAGTTGGCGCAGTCTAAGCCATCGATGATATACACCTTCCGGCTCATTCCGGCCGACGGCGTGTGATGATGGTGGTGATGCTCATGACCATGATCGTGACCGCAACCACAACCGCAGCTTTCATGCTCGTGATCGTGGCTATGATCGTGGCCGCAGCCGCAGCTTCCATGCTCATGGTCATGGCTATGGTCGTGACCGCAACCGCAGCTTTCGTGATCGTGGCCATGGTCGTGGTGATGGTCGTGGCCGCAGCCGCAGCTTTCATGCTCGTGGTCGTGGCTATGGTCGTGACCGCAGCCGCAGCCTTCGTGCTCGTGATCGTGGCCGTGGTCGTGACCACAGCCGCAACTTTCGTGAGCGTGATCGTGGTCGTGGCTATGATCGTGGCCGCAACCGCAGCTTTCGTGCTCGTGGTCATGGCTATGGTCGTGGCCGCAGCCACAGTTTTCGTGATCGTGGTCATGATGATGATCATGACCGCAGCCACAGCTTTCGTGCTCGTGGTCATGCGAATGCATGGTGTTCTCCTTGGGGTTGGGCATTGTCCTCTCCTCCTTTGGCCAGCTCTTTACAAATATTTGTCCAGCACTTGATTGAACCGCTCCAGCACCTGGGCATCTCCCCGCTGGATGCCTTCCTTCACGCAGTTATTCAGATGATCCTTCAAAATGATCTTCCCCAGTTTCTCCAGGGAACCCTGAATGGCGGACAGCTGCAAAAGAATGTCTTCGCACTCTTTGTCCTCGGTGAGCATCTGGCGCACCGCCCGCACATGGCCTTCGATGGCGGCCAGCCGGTTGTCCAGGGCTTTATCGTAATGTCTCGACATGGGATTTCTCCTTTCCTATCCCCCACCCCCCTGGGAAGGGGTCTGACTGTATGGTAGCACGCCCATTTCCCTTTGTCAACCGTTTCTCTCCTGTAAATACTGGATTTTTCTTTTCTGTTTTTTCGTTTTACCCCATCGCCTTATCAGCACCCCCTGGGGGAGGGGGTATAATACGATGCAAAAAAGGTCCCGGGCTTCTGCCCGAGACCTTTTTGTTCTTTTATAAAAATCAGTCGGCGTTGACTTCCACCTCGATGACCCGGCGCTCATCGGCCTTGGTCACCTTGGCGGTGAGCTTGTCATACTGGAACACTTCCCCTTCCTTGGGGATGCGGCCCAGCACGCCCAGCACCCAGCCGTTGACGGTGCTCACATCCAGCTCCGGATCTTCTTCCATGCCGAACAGTTCCAGCATTTCCTCCAGATCGGCGCTGCCTTCCACACGGTAACGGCGCTCGGCGATCTTCTCGAAATCCTCTTCTTCCACTGCGTCATGCTCATCCCAGATGTCACCCACCAGCTCTTCGATCACATCTTCCAATGTAACAACGCCGGCGGTGCCGCCATATTCATCGGTGACCACGGCCATATGGGCCTTGTTCTGCTGAAGCAGATGGAGCAGACGGGAAATCTTCATGGAGTCGGTGATAAAGAGCACCGAGCTGACCACTTCCTTCACAGGAGCTTTCCAATCTTTCCGGCCGTAAAAATCCTTCTGGTTGATGACGCCCTGGATATTGTCGATGGTGTCCTCATAATAGGGCAGACGGGAGAAACCGGTGGAGCGGAACAGCTCCGCCACTTCCTCGGGAGTGTCTTTATCAGAGACAGCCACCACATCCACCCGGGGAGTGAGGATATCGGACACATCCAACTCATGGAACTCAATGGCCGAACGAAGCAGCTCGCCTTCCTGCTCGCCAATGCCGCCGTCATTCTGGGCTTCGTCCACAATGGTCAGCAGCTCTTCTTCGGTGATGCCTTTGTCCTCCTGGGCTTTAAACACCATGGAAAGGAGTTTTTTCCACTGCATAAAGATCCAGTTCACCGGAGCCAGCACCCACAAAAGCAGACGCATGATGGGAGCGGAGAACATGGCAAAGCGCTCGGGGGATTCCTTGGCCAGGCTCTTGGGAGAGATTTCACCGAAGATCAGCACCAGGACGGTCATCACCACAGTGGAGAGGGTGACGCCGGCATTGCCAAAATACTGGGTAAAGATGACAGTGGCCAGAGAAGCCGAAGAAATGTTGACGATGTTGTTGCCGATGAGAATGGTGGAAAGGAGCTTATCGTAGTTCTCCGAAAGGTTCAGAGCCAGCTGAGCCTTTTTGCTTCCTGCCTGGGCCATGTTCTTCAGCCGGATGCGGTTGAAAGATGTGAAGGCCGTTTCGGTGGCGGAAAAATAGGCCGACATGGCGATCAGAACCACCAGAACCCCGATAAGCAGCATACTGTGACTGTCCATGATTGAATGATCTTCCTCCTAAAAAATAAATGTAGATACTCCGCAAAAAAGCGCCGTCTAGACAAAACCAAAAGCCGCAGCAAACACAGACCCCGCCATCAGGCGGCGCCAAAGCAAGCTGCGGCAAAATCCTTCTTCCGTTTTCGTCCCGGCTCGTTGCCGGTTAAAGGCGGCTCATCCAAGAGTCGTCGCTCCTTCGCTGTAAAATAAATTAGCTATATAATACCAAAATTCCCGGTCCATTGCAAGGGTTTTTTTGACTTTTGCCCGCCCCATTCATTTGACAAGGCAGACCTGTTCCCTTATAATAAGGTATTGTGTCCGAATCGAAATGGTTCCCGGACCGAAACAACCAAACGCGGTGAAGGTCCCTTTCGGGGCCAAGAGGGAAGCCGGGTGCAAATCCCGCGCAATCCCGTTGCTGTAAACGCCGAGCGTCCGCCCTAGCCACTGGTTTTCCGGGAAGGCGGCGGTGCGCCATGACGCAAAGCCAGAACACCTGCCTTCGCCGCCGCCCTTCATTTTTTGCGCGGATACGGAAAATGAGCGGTCTGATCTCCCTGGGGGAGGTCTGCTCCGGCCTGTTTTCCGCCGGGGCTTTTCTTTTGCCTTTTATCCTCACTCGAGACAGGAGATGTGTTTTTTTGAATATTTCCATGGCCGGCATCGACCATTCCATGGCCGGTATCGACATCCGCCAGCGGTTCTCCCTGGCCAAAAGCCGCCAGCAGCAGATCCTCCAGGCCCTGTTCCACATGGAGATGGTGGAGGGGGCGGTGCTGCTTTCCACCTGCAACCGCACCGAGATCTACCTTTCCTGCCGGGAAGGCTTCTTCCCCGATCCCTTCGCCCTGTTCTGCCAGGCGGCCAATCTGCCCTTTGAAGACTGTCAGGGCCTTTACAAGGTGCGCCGGGGAGAAGAGTGCTTTGACCATCTGTGCCTTCTGGGCAGCGGCGCCCTCTCTCAGATCTGGGGTGAGGATCAGATCATCACCCAGGTGAAAAACGCCATCACTCTGGCCCGGGAGGAAC
>JAHZHY010000036.1 GCA_019420045.1 Clostridiales bacterium | reverse complement strand
AAGGGGTGCGGATTCTGTGCTCCCTGGCGGGATTGGCCATCGGTACCGCCCTTTGCATGCTTTATTCCCGGCGGATGAAGAAAAATCGCCGGGTGCTGTTTGAGATCCGTCCTCTTCACCGGGGCTGATTGCCAAAACAGGCGGGATGTGCTATAATTAACAAGTTACCTTGGAAACAAGGGGGAATAGAAAATGATTAAGAGCATGACCGGCTACGGCCGGCAAAAAGGAGAGAACGAACGGCGGGAAGTCCAGGTGGAAATCAAATCGGTAAACCACCGGTATCTGGACCTGAATGTGAAGGTACCCCGCATCTATTCTTTCCTGGAAGAACCCATCAAAACGGCGGTGAGCGCTGCCGTGGCCCGGGGCAAAGTGGATATCTATCTGTCCATCAACCCCAAAGAAGGCGGGGATGTGAAGGTGTCGCCCAACCTGGCTTTGGCTGGGGAATATCTGCGGGCTTTATGGCAGGTGCGGGACACCTATTCTCTGAAAGATGATATCTCGGTGATGTCTCTGGCCCATATGCCCGATCTTCTTACCGTGGCCCGGGAAGAGCCGGACGCCGAAGAAGTGAAAGCCCAGGTGCTGGAAGTTCTGGGGCGGGCGTTGGAAGAGTATAACGCCATGCGGCGCACCGAGGGCGAGCGCCTTTGTGAGGATATTGCCCATCGTGGCCAGGAAATCGGCAAAATGGTGGATCAGGTGGAACAGCGTTCTCCCCAGTCGGTGGAGGAGTACCGCCAGAAGATCGCCCAGCGGATGACCGAGATCCTGGGCGACAGCGACATTGCCGAACAGCGCATCCTGGCAGAAGCGGCCCTTTTTGCCGACAAGGTATCGGTGACCGAAGAAGTGGTGCGTCTGCGCAGCCACCTTTCCCAGCTTCAGAAGATGGTGCAGGGAGATGCTCCGGTGGGCCGGAAGCTGGATTTCCTGGTGCAGGAACTGAACCGGGAGGCCAATACCATCGGTTCCAAGGCCAACGACTACGAGCTGGCCCAGATCGTCATCGAGATCAAAGCAGAGATCGAAAAGATCCGGGAACAGATCCAGAACCTGGAGTGAGCAGCTATGAAACTGATCAACATCGGCTTTGGAAACATGGTCTCCGCCAGCCGTCTGGTGGCCATCGTCAGCCCGGAATCGGCGCCCATCAAGCGGGTCATCCAAAATGCCAAAGAGAAGAATATGCTCATCGACGCCACTTACGGCCGGCGCACCCGGGCGGTGCTCATCACCGACTCCGAGCATGTGATTTTGTCGCCCCTGCAGCCGGAGACCGTGGCCAACCGTTTGGGCAATCTGGACTATGACGAGGATGAAGGGGAAGAGGAAGATGAGTAAAGGCAATCTGTTTATCGTCACCGGCCCTTCCGGCGCCGGAAAAGGCACCGTGTTGGGGCGGCTTTTGCCCACCATGGAGCAGCTGCAATATTCCGTTTCGGCCACAACCCGCGCTCCCCGGGAAGGGGAAGAGGACGGGGTCAACTACTATTTCCTGAATCGGAATGATTTTCTCAATATGGTGGACCGGGGCGAGTTTCTGGAATATGCCGAGTATGTGGGCAATTTCTATGGCACCCCCGCAGGCCCGGTGGACGAATGTCTGGAAAAGGGCGTGGATGTAATTTTGGAGATCGAGGTCCAGGGTGCGCTGACGGTGAAAAACAAGCGGCCCGATGCCAAACTGGTCTTTATCATCCCTCCCACTTTTGCCGACCTGGAGCTGCGGCTGCGCTCCCGGGGCAGTGAAAGCGATGAAGTCATCGCAAAACGGCTGGAAAAGGCCAAGGAAGAATATTCCATGGCGAACCACTATGATTATATTGTGTGCAATGGGGAAGTGGAGCAGGCAGTGGATGAGTTGCGCTCCATCATCAAAGCGGCCCGGTGCACCGTGGATCGCCGAATCAATTTGCTGAGGTGAATGAGTTATGATGCTGGAACCTACCATGAGCGATCTGCTCAAGACGATTTCCAACCGGTATTTGCTGGTGAACATTGCCGCAAAGCGGGCCCGGGACATTGCCGACGCCGCTGAGATGGCAGAGGAGCCCCTGGAGGACAAGCCGGTAAAACTGGCCCTTTATGATATCATCGACCATCGGATCCGTCCGGTGCTCCATCCTGTGGAAGAAACCGGGATCGGAAACGATGATGCCAAAGCCATGCTGTCTGCTCTGGAACAGTCGGAACCGGAAGAGCAGGATCTGGGGCTGGACATGGAAACGGAAAACGAGGAAGAGTAAGGATTTGCAGATGAGGGGTTGTCTTGGCGCGGCCGGGAAAAGGCGGGGAATGTTTCCGCCTGTCTCCCTGCGCCGGGGCGGCCCCTTTTGCCGGTGAGGGATGGTATGTATCTGATTGCAAAGGTGGCGGTGGCCGGGGCGGTCATCTCCATCGACAAAGCCTATGATTATCTGGTGCCGCCCTCTCTGGAGGAAGAAGCCCAAAGGGGAAGGCGGGTCACCGCTCCCTTTGGTCGGGGCAATCAGCTGACCGACGGCTTTATTCTGGAAACAGAGCAAAGGGAGGAAAAGCCCCCCTTCGTCAAGGCCCTGGCCCACATCTTCGGCCCGGAAGCGGCCCTGGATGAGGAGGGGCTGTCCCTGGCGGGAACCTTGCGCCGCCGGTATTTCTGCACCTTTTTCGAAGCGGCCAATCTGATGATGCCTCCAGGCGTCTGGTCCCGTCGGACCTATTACCGGCTGGCTCCCGGGCTGACGGTGGAAGAGGCCTGTGCCCGGTGGGAAAATGACTGGGACGCCCAGGCCGTCTGTCAGACCCTGGGAGACAAAGGGGAGGCCGTGGCGGAGGAGGTTTTGAAAAAAAGCCTGTCGGCCACGGCGCTGAAAAGGGTGTGCAAAGCCCTTTTGCAGGATCATACCATGGAAAAGACGGTGCGCTTTGACGGCGGCCCCCGGGATCAGACCATTCGCATTCTGCGTCTGGCCATGCCTCTTTCCCAGGCGGTGGCTGCACTGCGCCGGGGCAAGGGCTATGAAAAACGGGTGGAAGCCCTGGAATGTATCGCAGGCTTTCAGGGCATACCGGAAAAAGAAGTGTGCTATCTCACCGGCATTCCCCAGAGCGCTTTGCGGCGCATGGAACAAAATGGCCTTTTGTCCTGCCAGATGGAAGAGACTTTCCGCCGGGTGACGGTCTCCCAAGGGGAGGAAGCACCCCCTTTGATTTTGGAGCCGGAGCAGCAAAAGGTCTGCGAAGGCATCCAGGCCATGGGTTTGCAGCAGCCCGGGGCCGCGTTGCTCCAGGGAGTCACCGGCAGCGGCAAGACCCAGGTGTATATCAAACTGATCCAGTGGGCGCTGGAGCAGGGGCGCACCGCCATGGTGCTGGTGCCGGAAATCTCCCTGACCCCTCAGCTGCTTCGCCGGTTCTGTGCCTATTTCAAAGAGGATGTGGCGGTGTTCCACAGCGGCCTGACCCCGGGACAGCGCTACGACGAATACAAACGGGTGAAAACCGGCAAGGCCCGGGTGGTCCTGGGTACCCGCAGCGCCGTGTTTGCCCCTTTGGACAATATCGGCCTGATCATTCTGGACGAAGAACAGGAATGGACCTATAAATCCGATGTGACGCCTCGGTACCATGCCCGGGAAGTGGCCAAATACCGGTGTGTTCATCACAAGGCCCTGCTTTTGCTGGGCAGCGCCACTCCGGCCATGGAGAGCCGGTTTCTGGCGGAAGAGGGGAAATACCGGTTTTTCCGCCTGGATCACCGGTACCGGAACACTCCCTTGCCCCAGGTGATCGTGGACGATCTGCGGCAGCAGCTGCGGGAAGGGGAGCCGGACATCATCGGAAGAGCCTTGCAGCGAGAACTGGAGCGCAATCTTCAGAAGGGGG
>JAHZHY010000035.1 GCA_019420045.1 Clostridiales bacterium | reverse complement strand
GTCTCCTGGATATTCTCCCCCTGAGGCATGGTGACTTCCTCGGCGGCCAGGCCCCGGGGCTGCTTTTTCTCTCCATCCATGCGCAGGCAATAAATCTGGAGCTGAAGTTCCCCCTCCCCTGCTTCTTTTTTCTGCTGATGACAGCTGGCCACACCGGCGGCACACAGCATCAGCAGACACAAAAGCAAAAACACCGTCCGCTTCATGGTTCGCTTCATGGCGTCACCTCCTCACAAGGCCCCGCCAGCAGCGTGACCCGGAATGTGGTGCCTTCGCCCAATGCGCTTTCCACCTGGATATCGCCTCCGGCATTTTTCAGCCAGTCGGCCACAATGGCCAGGCCCAGGCCGGTGCCGCCCTTCTCCCGGCTGCGGGCTTTGTCCACCCGGTAAAACCGTTCGAAAATATGGGGCAGCTCTTCTTCCGGGATGCCGATGCCGGTATCCTGCACCGTCAGGCATACCCGGTCCTCTTCGCCTGTTTCTTTCCAGCCTTTCAGCACCACTTTTCCGCCTTTTCGGTTATATTTGATGGCGTTTTCCACCAAATTGAACACCACCTGATAAAGGCCGTCCCGGTCAAACAACACCCACAAATCTTCTTCCAGCTGGTTTTCCAGCTCCACTTGGGCATGGGCGGCATTTTCCTTCAGCAGATCGGTGATCTTTTTCACAAGACCGTGCAAGTCACAGGGCTGCATCTGATTGGAGGACACATAATCCAGCTTGGTCAGCTGCAAAAGCCGTTCGGTGATCCGGGTCAGACGGTCGATTTCCTCGTTGATATCGGTGAGGAACTCGTTCACCGACTCTCTGGGGATGTCCCGGGTCTGCAAAATGGAATCGGACAGCAGCTTGATGGAAGCCAGCGGTGTCTTCAGCTCATGGGATGCGTTGGAGACAAATTCCCGGCGCAGCTCTTCGGTTTTTTGCAGACGGTCGGCCAGCTCGTTGAATTCGTCGGCCACCTGGGACAGCTCATCCTGGCCCTTCAGATGGATACGGGAATCGTAATTGCCGGCGCTCATGGACTGGATGCCTCGCACCAGCTGTCCCACTCTTTTTCCGAAATAGACCATGAGGAAGCCCAGAGCCGCCGCCCCTACCACAGCCAGCACCAGGGAAATGCGGAAAATGTTGCTGCGGGTGCTGTTGAGGAAGGCCGCCTGCTCGGTGTCATAGTCATAGATATAGACAGCGCCGATGGCCTTCTCCCCTTTCATCACCGGGGAGGCCGCGTCGGAAATGAAGGCCGTTTCCCCATAGCGGCAGCGGAACACATCGCAGCCTTCCAGTGCGGCTACGATATCGGGCAGAAGAGCATAGGTCCCCGCCAGGGAGCTGACTTTGGAGTTGTCATAAATCACGCTGCCAAAGCCATCGGTGACCAGAATCCGCTGTTCCTCATCCAGATCCAGCACCTGCACCGATACCAGGATGTTCTCCTGGGTCAGAGTGGTGAACTCCTCCAAAGTGGCCGAAAAGGTCCTGGCCCGCTCCAGAAGTTCTGTTTCCTTGGAACTGATAATCAGCTTGCGCACCGCCTGGGCCGGATAAAAATTCAGCACCAAAAGCAATGTGACCACCGTGATCAGCATGGAGAAAGCGATGCGGAAGCGAAGGGTTTTAATCAGCTTGAGCGCTGCTGTTGGGCTTGAAATAGTAACCGACCCCCCACTTGGTCAGAATGTATTCGGGATTGGCGTCATCTGTTTCCAGTTTCTCTCTCAGGCGGCGGACATGCACATCCACCGTGCGGATGTCTCCGGGGTAATCTTCGCCCCACACCACGCTGAGCAATCCTTCCCGGCTGAACACCCGGCCCGGATTCCTGGCCAGCATCACCAGAAGGTCGAACTCTTTGGCTGTGAGATCGGTGGCGCGGCCGTTTTTGAACACCGAACGCTGGGCGGTGTCGATGAGAAGATCCCCCACTTTGATCTGATCGTCCTGGAGATCGGCAGCCGGCTGGCTTCCGGCCCGGCGGAGAATGGCCCGGATGCGGGCTTTCAGCTCCAGAATATCAAAGGGTTTGGTCACATAGTCATCGGCCCCGTATTCAAAGCCGATGAGCTTGTCCACCCCTTCGCTTTTGGCGGTGAGCATGATCACCGGCACATTGGAGTTTTCCCGGATCTTCCGGCAGACCTCCAGCCCGTTGACCTCGGGCAACATCAGGTCCAGAATGATGATGTCATACTTCTGTTCTCTGACCATGGACAGGGCCTGGGCTCCATCATAGGCGGTGTCCACCTGATATCCGTCGTTTTCCAAATTGAATTTGATGCCTTTGACCAACAATTTTTCGTCGTCTACTACCAATACTCGCATATGTTCCCCTCCGTCAAAATTGTCTCCGCAGACCTTCAGTCCACGGTGATATGCTCCCTGATCTGCTGAAAGATCCCGTCGCCAATGCCGCTGACTGCCCGAATTTCTTCGATGGATGCAAACGGCCCGTGTTTCTCCCGGTATTCCAGGATATTCTTTGCCCGGGCCGGCCCGATCTGGGGAAGCTGACAAAGTTCCTCTTCCCCGGCCTCATTGATGTTGACCATCAGTTCCTCGGGCGTCTCGTCATTTTCCTCCACCTGGTATGTTTCCAGCGCCAGCTCTGGCAAACGCACAAGCTGTGCTCCCTGGGACAGAGACAGGGTGGGGCCTTCCAGCATCATACTCACCCTTCCGCCCAGAAATCCCAGGCAAACAAGGAGACAGGCGGCCATCAGCAGATCCAATGCCCTCTTTTTCATCATTGCTCACTCTGGTATGTGTTTCTCTCCATTTTCTTAAAAATCCACCCTGATCGTTGCATTGCAGCCGCTCTTTTGATACAATAGCATTCGTATCCCCAAAAATCGGGGAGCGGATATTTTGATTGTGCAGGAGGATGGATATGAAACCAAAACAGCTGACAGCGCTTTTCCTCGCGCTCATCATGATCTTTGCGGTGTCGGCCCAAGCCGCGCCGGTGACTGAAGAGCCGGACCTTACCATCAATGCCAAAGCGGCTTTCCTGGTGGAAGCCACCACCGGCCAAGTCCTTTACGAATACCACGCAGACGACAAGCTCTACCCGGCCAGCACCACCAAACTGATGACCGCCCTGGTGGCCTGGGAACACTGTGCCCCCGGCGATATGATCTCGGTGTCCCAGCAGGCGGTGGACGGCTTGGCCGAACAGGGCAGCAGCGTCTTTCTCAAAGCAGGAGAGCAGATGGAATTTGTGGATATGCTCCACTATCTTCTCATTGCCTCGGGCAACGATGCCGCCAATGCTCTGGCCGAACACATCAGCTCATCAAACAGCGCTTTTGCCGAACTGATGAATGAGAAGGCTGAGGAGCTGGGATGCCAGAACACCCACTTTGCAAACCCCAGCGGTCTCCATGACGAAAACCACTACACTTCCGCCCGGGATCTGGGCATCATCGCCCAGGCCGCCATGAAAATTCCCGAACTGCGGGAGATCGTGGGCAAGACCCAGTATAAGCTGAAGCCCACCAATATGCACGAAAATGAAACCACCATCACTACCACCAACCACCTGATCTCCCGTCTGAAGGACGGCCGGTACTTCTACAAAGGAGCCTATGGCATCAAGACCGGCACCACCACTCCCGCAGGCTACTGCCTCATCGGCGGCGCTCAGAGCGGCGAGCTGGATTACATCACTGTGGTGCTGGGCGGTGAAAAGGACCCGGAGACCGGCGACATCGGCTGCTACACCGAAACCATCAAACTGCTGGATTATGCCAAGAAGAATTTCTCCCTCCAGACCATCACCTCAGCCGATACCCCCATTCAGGAAGTGCCTGTGCGCTTTGCCGCCGGCAAGGAACACACCAAGTTGGTGGCTGCCGCCGACAGCGAACTGCTGCTTCACAATGACACCGACCTAAGCCAGGTGACCTACGAAGTGGACGCTGTGTCCACCGCCGACGCTCCCATCAAAAAGGGAGAAAAGCTGGGTACGGCCAAGGTGTTCATCGGCGATACCGAGTACGGCACCATCGACCTGGTGGCCTCGGAAGACATCGAGCGTTCCGATGTGCTCTACGCCCTCTTCCAGGTACAGGAGTTTTTCAGAAGCCCCTTGTTCCGCATCATTCTGGTGGTACTGATCCTGCTGATCCTGCTTCTCATCTTTGTGTCCACCAAACGGCGTCGCACCCGCCGCAGAAGGCGTGCACGCAGCCGCTATTCTTCGGGACGCGGCAGACGGCAATAAATAAACTTTCCCATTTCCGGGAGGAGACCTGCGGTCTCCTCCCTTTTTTGTACCCTTTATTCGGTGCCGAAAATCCGGTCTCCCGCATCTCCCAGGCCGGGGACAATGTAACCATTTTCATTGAGCCCCTGATCCAGGGCGGCGCAATAAATGGGAATCTCCGGATGCTCCCGTGTGATGCGCTCCACCCCTTCCGGAGCGGCCACCACGCACACAAAGCTCAGGCGCCGTACTCCCTTCTCTTTCAGAAGCTGAATGGCCGCCGAAGCACTGCCGCCGGTGGCCAGCATGGGGTCCAGCAGCAGCACATCCCGCTGAGAAATATCCGAAGGCAGCTTGCAGTAATACTCCCGGGGTTTCAGGGTATCGTGATCCCGCTCCAGGCCGATGTGCCCGGTTTTGGCAGCGGGGACCAGCTGCAAAATGCCGTCCACCATGCCAAGTCCCGCCCGCAGAATGGGGACAATGGCCAGTTTCCGTCCGGCCAGCATCTGCACATCGGCCTTCCCGATGGGAGTTTCCACCTGCGCCGGACGCAAAGGCAGATCCCGTGTGGCTTCCAGACACAGCAGAGTGGACACTTCCCCGATCAATGTGCGGAATTCCTTGACACCGGTGTTCTTGTCCCGCAAAAAAGCCATCTTGTGCTGGACCAGCGGATGATCCAACAGATGTAAATTGTTGTGTTCCATAATTCCTCCGGCCGTTTTCCCGGCCCTATGACGGAAAACGGAAGATTATTTGCCGTTTTCGATGTCAGCGATCATATCCAACCGGGTCTGATGGCGTCCGCCTTCAAATTCGGTCTCCACAAACAGCTGGGCAATCAGGCAGGCCAGGCCCGAACCGATGACCCGGGCGCCCATGCACAGCACATTGGCGTCATTGTGCATCCGCACAGCCCGTGCAGTGAAGCAATCGGACACTGTCACTGCCCGGATGCCCTTGATCTTGTTTGCGGCGATAGCCATACCGGCTCCGGTGCCGCAGATCAGAATGCCCTGACCGGCCCGGCCGCTGACCACTTCCATGGCCACTTTCTGAGCGTAGATGGGATAGTGGCAGGACTTTTCGTCATAAGTGCCCACATCCTCCACTTCACAGCCCATTTCCTTCAAATGCTGCTTGACCTGCTCTTTCAAAGCAAAGCCTGCGTGATCCGATCCAATAGCGATTTTCATACTGATCGTTCCTTTCTTTTATCTGAATTTTTACTTGTTTTGCAGTTTCATCCGCTCGGCCTGGGAAAGCCGCAGATAGCTGGGAGTCAGATGGTGACAATCGGTCAGCTCTCCTCTCTCCGCCATCTGGAATGCCCGAAGGGCGGTAGCGGCGGCATTCTGCCGGCATCCTTCTGCCAGAAGAGGCGACAATCCGGCTTTTTCTGCATATTCCATCAAAAGCCCGCTGCCGTCTCCGGTGATCCAAAGCGGGCCAGCCTCTTTCTCCATCTGCAGGAGGATCTCCTGGGCCTTCCCCACCTGATCGGCACTTTTCCTGCGGATCTCCCCGTCGTTTTCAAAAAAAGCATAAAAGAATTCATCCTGCCGGGCCTGTACCCCGGCGCAGAGAATCCCTTTTTTGTCCTTTGCGGCCCATGCGGCCGATTCCAAAGTGGACACAGCGGCGCAGGGCTTATTCAGCGCCATGGCATAGCCTTTGATGGCAGCCACGCCGATGCGCACCCCGGTAAAAGAACCAGGACCGATGGTAGCGGCAAACACATCCATCTCCGAAAGAGCCAGGCCGTTTTGTTCCAGCAAATGCTGCACCACCGGCAAAATGGTACGGCTGTGATTCATCTGGGAATCCTTTTCCCCATAACCGATGATCTCCCCATCCCGGCACAAAGCAGCCGAAGCCACCCGGGATGTGGTATCCAACGCCAAGATCAGCATCCTTCCCCCTCCTTTTTCAGCAAAGTGATGCGGCGGCTTTGTTCTCCTGTCTTTTCGATGCGGACAAACAAGGTCCCCTCAGGCAGGGCTTCCAGGATGTTTTCACTCCACTCCACCACACACAAGCCGCCGGAGGAAAGATAATCCTCCCAGCCGATGTCATACAGACTGTCGCTGTCTGTGATCCGGTACATATCAAAATGGTAAATGGGGCGCTTTCCCCGATATTCATTGACAATGGCATAGGTAGGGCTGGAAACCTGATCCACCGTCTGCCGCTGCCGGGCCAGCCCCCGGACAAAGGCGGTCTTTCCCGCCCCCAGCTCGCCCAAAAGGGCGATCACCTGGATGTCCGGATAGGTTGCCCCCACATAGGCCCCCAGGTTTTCCGTCTCTTCCGGGGAATGGGTCTCTTTTGTTTCGATTGGGGTCAATGGAAATTCTTCTATCATAGTGTAAAACTCTCCTTGGCCAGTCCTCGGGGCAGCTCCATAATACAGCCCTTGGCCGGGTTGACCACCTGGCTGATGCGCAGATTTCCCGCCAGAGACAAAAGCATTCCCGCCTGTTCCAGGGACAGTGCGGCGTGGTCCTGGAGGAATTTCTGCATTTTCCGGGCGGCCTTCACGCTGCACACATCCAGGGAAGGATCGGCGGCGGTGGTGAGATACCGGTCTTTTGTCACAAGGAAGGGGGTGGGGATGTCGCCCCGGTCTTTCAGCACAGTGACCCGTACCGTCACTTCTCCCGGCACTTCCAAAGCGCAGATCACCGTCTCCCCGTCACCCTGAACGCCATGGAGATCACCCATGGACAAAAGGGCGCCCGGCACATTCACCGGCAGATACAAAACGGCCCCTTCGTTCATGTCCCGGATATCCAGATTGCCGCCGTGCTCACCAGGAACGGTGGTGGGCACGCTGCCCTCTGCCGGGGCCACTCCGATGACGCCGATCATGGGACGCAGGGGCACCCGGATGCCCTTGTCAAAAACCATTTCTTCCCCTTCCACCGGGAAACGGCGGCAATGGCAGCCGGTGACCTCATAGATTCCCGCTCCCTCCCGGGCGCACATGGAGCCTTCTTTTGCGATCTGAATGGAGAGAATCTCCACCCGCAGCACATCCCCAGGAACGGCTTCCTCAATATAGAGAGGGCCGGTGGCCGGGTTGTTGTGGGCCATGTTCATGCTTTCCATCTGCTGGCCGTCTTGTGTCAGCTGGCCGGCATAGCAGTCCTGACACTGAAACAAGACGGTATCCCCGCTGTGGGCACGATAAACGGGGGCATTGTCCGGCGAAAAGGCGAAATGCACCTGATCTCTAACAAGGGTCTGCATATCTTTCACTCCCATCCGCGCCCCCTGAGCCATGCTTTGGGAAGCGCTGTCCGTTCTGTGTTTTTGTATTTATTTATGATTATACCACGAAGCAAGGCGAAGTGGTATAATGGCCATGTTTTCGGTTGTCCCTGCAAGGGACGAGAAAACGGCTGCAAAATCCGTATAATAACCGTTATGCGGTTATTATACCATCCGCGTGCCTGCATGGAAAGTGAAATTGTTAAAAATAGTTTCTTTTCTCATTTAGCCTTCTCCGGCCCAAGGTGTAAACTTTTTATAAATCTGCCGGACAAGGTGTCTTTTCTTCTCCGGGAAGAATTGAATAATCCGCCGTCAGATGATAAAATAATAGGAACACAGGAAAGGTTGTGTCCCATGGTCAAAGTATTCAAAGCCATCAAAAGCTATCTGCGCCACACCGATCTGCTGCTTTTGAATCTGGCGATTATTTCTTCCCTGCTGGGACTGGTGGCCATATACAGCGCCACCCTCAGCTATCACTCCAATAAATATGTCATCGTGCAAAGTGCCGCTTTGGTACTGGGGGTCTTTTGTTTTGTGGCGGCCTCCCTCATCGATCTGGAGAACATCGCCCGGTTCTGGAAGTTCTTCTTTGTCTTCAACATTCTCTTCCAGCTGTCCCTCTTTGTGCTGGGCACCGCCGGTGACACCGGCAACCGCAGCTGGATCCGTTTCGGCGGTATCGGCATCCAACCGGCGGAATTCGGCAAAATCATCTTCATCTGCACCCTGGCCTGCCATATCGACCGGCTGAAAGACCGGATCAATTCGGTGAAAGCGGTAGCCCAGCTGACCCTCCACTTTCTTCTGACAGTGGCGGCGGTTTACATCCCCTCCAAGGATTTGGGCATGGCGGTGGCCTATGTGTTCATCTTCGCCATTATGATGTTTTCCTCCGGCCTGAGCTGGAAATGGATCGGCGGCATCACGGCGAGCGCCGTGGCGGTCTCCCCCCTGGTGTGGCAGTTCTTGGGGGATTATCAACGCAACCGTATTCTGGTGCTTTTCGATCCGGCCATCGACCCCAGCATCTATTACCAGACCGACCAAAGCATCCTGGCCCTGGGGGCCGGGCAGTTTCTCGGCTCCGGCTATATGCAGGGACGGCAGACCCAGTACAACATCCTGCCCGCCAAATACACCGACTCCATCTTTTCGGTGATCGGTGAGGAGTTCGGGTTTGTGGGCTGCTGTGTGGTCATTGTGCTGCTGGGCACCCTGGTGCTTCGTCTGTTTTATAACGCCAGCCAGTGTGACAACCGCTTCAGCCTTTTGGTCTGCGCCGGCATTGCCAGTATGTTCACCATTCAGATCCTCATCAATATCGGTATGTGTGTGGGCGTCATGCCGGTGATCGGTCTGACCCTCCCCTTCTTCAGCTATGGCGGTTCTTCTCTGGTGACCATGTTCCTCTCTTTGGGCATTGTGGCCGGCTTTGTCCTCCGCCAGCGCCCGGCCTGGCTGCGAAACCGGGATGAATAACCTTAAAAATCCAAAAATGCCGTTTCCGCAAAATGCGGAAACGGCATTTTCTTTCTGCTTTATTCCATATTGTCCAGCTGGAAAAGGGTGTGCAGCAGCACATCACACCCGGCGGCGCAATCCTCCCACCGGGTGTATTCCTCCTTGCAATGGCTCAAACCGCCCACGCTGGGCACAAAGATCATGCCCGACCGGGTCACCTGGGACAAGGTCATGGAATCGTGTCCGGCGCCACTGACCATCCGCTTGTGGGAAAGGCCCAGCATCCGGGCCGCTTCCGAAATGGCATCCATCACATCGGAGTCCATGGGATGGGCCTCTTCCTGCCAAAGGAGCCGGAAGGAAGAAACATCCTCTCCGCACTGCTCCATCAGCCGTTCATAGGCCTTGTCCACCATCCAGTCCTCCCGGGCCCGGATCTCCAGGCTGAGGCGCACCTTTTCCGGTACCACATTGGTGGCCCCGGGGAACACCTCCAGCCGCCCCACGGTGATGACCATGTCCTCGCTGATCAGTTTGGCCACAGGAGCACAGAAAGAGATCAGCCGGGCGGCCTTCACCAAGGCATCGTCCCGCAGATCCATGGGAGTGGTTCCTGCATGATTGGCTTTTCCGGAAAACTCCAGCTCATACAGCTTCTGGGATACGATACCAACTATTTTAGTAAGTAAACTACCATCACCAAATAAATATTCAACTAAATTGAA
>JAHZHY010000341.1 GCA_019420045.1 Clostridiales bacterium | reverse complement strand
GGCCTCGCAAGGTTCTTAACTTTCATTCTGCTCAGGAATTATGGCAACTCGAGCTCAACTCCTGTTGCACTTAGTTTGACAATTCACTTTTACACTTTCAAAAACTTAGATGCCACAGGCTTTTTTCAGCTCATCCACCTTGTCGCACTTCTCCCAGGTGAACTCCGGCTCGTTGCGGCCGAAGTGACCATAAACGGCGGTCTTCTGGAAGATGGGACGGCGCAGGTTCAGATGGCGGATGATGGCGGTGGGGCGCAGGTCAAAGCACTGACGCACAGCCTGCTCGATCTTTTCCACCGACACAGTCTCGGTACCGAAAGTATCCACAGCCACCGATACCGGATGGGCCACGCCGATGGCATAACTCAGCTGCAGCTCGCACTTTTTGGCAAGACCTGCGGCCACGATGTTCTTTGCCACATACCGGGCCATATAAGCACCGGAACGGTCCACCTTGGTGGGGTCTTTGCCGGAGAAGGCGCCGCCGCCGTGACGGGCATAGCCGCCGTAGGTGTCCACAATGATCTTCCGGCCAGTAAGTCCGCTGTCGCCGGCAGGGCCGCCGGTGACAAAACGGCCGGTGGGGTTGATATAGTACTTGGTGTTCTCATCCAGCAGATTCTGGGGAATGGCTTCTTTGATGACATGCTCCATGATGTCCTGACGCAGAGTTTCCATCTCCACTTCCGGGCCATGCTGGGAAGAAACCACCACAGCGTCTACCCGGGCAGGGACGCCGTCCTGGTATTCCACTGTCACCTGGGCCTTTCCATCGGGACGGAGATAGGGCAGAACCTTCTCTTTGCGCACCCGGGTCAGCTGGCGGCACAGCTTGTGGGCCAGCATGATGGGCATGGGCATCAGTTCAGGGGTCTCATCGCAGGCAAAGCCGAACATCATACCCTGATCCCCGGCGCCGTTGTCCTCGTCCTGCTCGGCCTGGCTTTTGGCTTCCAGCGAACGATCCACACCCATGGCGATATCGCTGGACTGCTCGTCAATGGAAGTGATGACGGCACAGGTGTCGCAGTCAAAGCCGTACTTGGCCCGGTCATAACCGATCTGCCGCACCACTTCCCGGGCGATGTGGGGGATGTCTGCATAGCAGCTGGTGGTGATCTCGCCCATTACATTGACCATGCCGGTGGTGCAGGTGGTCTCACAAGCCACCCGGGCCTGGGGGTCTTTTTCCAGAATGGCGTCCAGCACCGCATCGGAAATCTGGTCGCAGATTTTGTCAGGATGTCCCTCGGTCACCGATTCCGAGGTAAAGAATCTTTTTTCCATGGATATTCTTCCTTTCTTTGTTTTCATAGCGTCCAGGTAGAGCCGATGCCTGACAGGCAAAAAAAGCGCCCCGCCAGGCGGAGCGCAATCAGTCGAAGGTCCCTCATCTCTCGATACACTACCGCCGGATTTGGCACCTTGCAAAAATGCAGGTTGCCGGGCTTCATCGGGCCGTTCCCTCCGCCACTCTCGATAAGGCTATGAAGTTTTTTCTTTCTGCATTATATCAGTTTTTTCCCCATTGTCAATCCCTCTATTGCTTTTTCCAAAAATGTGTATCTTTTTCGTAAACATTTCTTTTTTCCCCTCGACATTACCTTTCTCCTTGATTATAATCAAAGAAAACATTGAACTTCAAACCTTCAGGCATGAGCCTGACCAAGGAGAGTGAAACGATGAATCCCACTTCCCAAAACGGAAAAAAGCCGGAAGGCCCCAAGCGCCTGCGGCGTTCCCTGATTTTTTACTATGTGGGGCTTTTGCTGGTTGTGATCGTGATGAACCTTTTGCTCAGCCGCGATCCCATCCAGATCGATTACAGCGATTTTGTAAAAATGCTGGACGATGGCAAGGTAGCTGTGGTGCAGCTGACCCAGGACGAAATCGCCATCAAACCCAGCGATAAAAATGACCCCAACATCTATGTCACCGCCGATGTGGGTGATCCCCAACTGACCGACCGGCTGCTCAACAGCGGCGTCCAGTTCGGCGGCGTTGTGCAGAAAGAACTGCCCGCTGCGGTATCCATGGTGCTCAGCTTTGTGGTGCCTTTTGCCCTGATGGCTTTGCTGGGCACATTCATGTTCCGCATGATCGCCAAAAAAATGGGCCCGGGCAACGCCATGTCCTTCGGCAAAAGCAACGCCAAGGTCTATGTGGAAGCCCAGACCGGCAAGACCTTTGCCGATGTGGCCGGGCAGGATGAGGCCAAGGAAGCCCTGCAGGAGCTGGTGGATTTCCTCCATGCCCCGGAAAAATACAGCAAAATCGGCGCTCAGCTGCCCAAAGGTGCTCTTCTGGTAGGCCCTCCGGGCACCGGCAAAACCCTGTTGGCTAAGGCCGTGGCCGGCGAAGCAGGCGTACCCTTCTTCTCCATTTCCG
>JAHZHY010000034.1 GCA_019420045.1 Clostridiales bacterium | reverse complement strand
CGTCCTTGATCATGGTGACTTCCAGACCCACGGCCTGCAGGGCACGGATGGCGGCTTCACGGCCGGAACCGGGGCCCTTCACATACACCTCAACGGTCTTCAGACCATGCTCCATAGCAGCCTTGGCGGCTGTCTCTGCTGCTGTCTGAGCAGCAAAGGGAGTGGACTTTCTGGAACCCCGGAAGCCGAGGCCGCCGGAGGAAGCCCAAGACAGGGCGTTGCCGCCCAGGTCGGTGATGGTCACAATGGTGTTGTTGAAAGAGGCGCGGATATGGGCCGCACCCTTTTCGATATTCTTGCGTTCGCGGCGCTTCTTGGTCGCGCCCTTCTTCGCAGCTTGTGCTTTAGCCATTCGTCTCGCCCCTCCTTACTTCTTCTTGTTGGCGATAGTCTTCTTGGGACCTTTGCGTGTTCTGGCATTGGTCTTGGTGCGCTGCCCTCTCACAGGCAGGCCCTTTCTGTGGCGCAGGCCACGATAGGAACCAATTTCCACCAGCCGTTTGATGTTCATTGCATTTTCGCGGCGCAGGTCGCCTTCGACCTGATAGCTGTGCTCGATGATGTCACGCAGCTTAGCCACTTCGTCATCGGTGAGATCCTTGACTCTGGTGTCAGGATTCACACCGGTCTTCTCCAGGATTTCATTGGAAAGGGAGCGGCCGATTCCAAAGATGTAAGTCAGTCCGATCTCCACTCTTTTTTCGCGGGGAAGGTCAACACCGGCAATACGAGCCATTTATTTCAGCACCTCCTGTGTATTTATCAGCCCTGTCTCTGTTTGTGTTTGGGGTTCTCGCAGATGACCATGACGCGGCCCTTTCTGCGGATGATCTTGCACTTTTCACAGATGGGTTTAACCGACGGTTTCACTTTCATAATCTGTATACCTCCTGTCTCAGCGGCAAATGATGGGAGAAAGCTTCCCTTATTTGAACCGCCATGTGATCCTGCCCCGGGAGAGATCGTAGGGGGACATCTCCAGGGTGACTTTATCGCCCGGCAGGATCTTGATGAAGTTCATCCTCAGCTTGCCCGAGATGTGAGCCAACACCTTGTGTCCGTTGGCCAGCTCCACCTGGAACATAGCATTTGGCAACGCCTCTATAACGGTACCTTCCACTTCGATCATATCTTCTTTTGCCAAACGAAATTACCTCCTCGGTTATTCTGCATTGGTGGGCGCCTCTTCTTGGCGCAGCGCCCTGCGGACTTCACTGTTTGACAATTTTTCGCCCTGACGCAGCCGCCTGCCCTCTTCGCTGCGGCTTTTGGCCACAAAGGACACATGGCGCATTTTCTTGCGCTTGGGGCGTTCGACTCTGCGGCGCCGGCCGTCAGCCAGCAGCAGATATTCGGCATCTGTATCAAGCACCATCAGCAGCCGGCCTTTGTCCCGGCCCTGCTGCGACAGTACAATGTCCGATCTTTCCATATCCGGGGCCATTTCAGTCTCCCACAGAAGTCAGTATGATCGGCTCGCCCTCAGTGATGAGAACGGTGTTCTCGTAATGGGCCGACAGGCTGCCGTCCAATGTCTTGACCGTCCAGCCGTCGGGGAGCACCTTCACCTTCCATGTGCCCATGTTGATCATGGGCTCAATGGCCAGGGTCATCCCGGGCATCAACCGCGGACCGTGGCCCGGCGCCCCAAAATTGGGGATCTCCGGCGCCTCATGCATCTTTGTTCCGATGCCGTGGCCCACAAACTCCCGCACCACGCCATAGCCTCTTGCTTCACAGTAAGCGCCGATAGCATGGGAAATATCGGAGATTCTTTGCCCTTTCCGGGCAAATTTGATACCTTCATAGAAGCTCTGCCGTGTTACATCGATCAGCTTCTGGGCCTCTTCCGAGATCTTCCCCGCCCCAAAAGTGGCGGCATTATCCCCGTAATAGCCCTCATAGATCGCACCCGTATCGATGCTGACGATGTCGCCCTCCTGGATCACCCGGTCTCCCGGGATGCCATGAATCACTTCATCGTTGATCGAGCAGCAGATGGTGGCGGGAAAGCCGCCGTAACCCAGAAAGGCGGGTTTGGCCCCAGCCTTCTCGATCACTCTGCGGGCTGCTTCGTCCAGCTGGCGGGTGGTAACACCCGGCGCGACCAGATCGCCGGCGGCGAGGAGTGCCGCCTTGCTGATCTGTCCCGCCTTTTGCATGATTTTCAGTTCGTGTTTGGATTTGATGGTGATCATAAGGATATCCCCAATGCGTCGAACACCAACTGAGTGGTATCCGCCAGCTTTTTCTGTCCGCGTACCGCCAGCAAAAGGCCTTCCTGACGGTAATATTCCTTCACGGGTTCGGTTTCCTCATGGTAGATGTGCAGCCGGTTTTCCACCACATCGTGGGTGTCGTCCTTGCGGATGACCAGCTGACCGCCGCATTTGTCGCAAATCCCTTCGACTTTGGGCGGATTGTCTTCCACATGGTAGGTGGCCTGGCATTGGGAACAAATGCGCCGGCCTTCCATGCGATGCTCGATCTCCGAATCGCTGACCTCAATGGACAGCGCACCGTCGATCTTTGCAAAGCCGCTCAGTGCCTTGGCCTGAGCCAGCGTGCGGGGGAAGCCGTCCAAGAGATAACCGTTTTTACAGTCCTCCTGACCCAGACGCTCCTTCACCAGCTGGATGATCAGCTCATCGGATACCAGTTTGCCGGCATCCATGGCCTCTTTCACCTGTTTCCCCAACTCTGTTCCCTGCTGCATGGCAGCGCGGAGCAGATTGCCGGTGGAGATGGTGGGGATTCCCAGCCGGTCTGCCAGCAGGCCGGCCTGGGTCCCCTTTCCGGCGCCAGGCGCCCCGAGAATCACAAGTTTCATTTCAAAGCCTCCACTGTCCCATAAAGGGGCGCGTTTTATTCAAGGAAGCCCTTGTAGTGACGCATGAGCATCTGCGCTTCGATCTGCTTGACAGTTTCCAGCGCGACGCCCACCAGGATCAGCACCGAAGTGCCGCCGATGGCCAGACCGCCCAGACCCTTGATGTTGCTCATGATCAGAGGCAGGATAGCCACGATGCCCAGGAACAGAGCGCCCATGAGGGTGATCTTATTGAGCACTTTGGCAATGAAATCGGTGGTGGGTTTGCCCGGACGGAAGCCGGGGATAAAGCCGCCATTGCGCTTGAGGTTGTTGCTGACCTCGATGGGGTTGAACTGAATGGTGGCATAGAAATAAGCAAAGCCCACGATGAGCAAGGCGTACACGATGATATAGGCCAGGCTGCCCTGGCTGAAGGCCTTGCCGAAATTGCTCCAGAAGGAGCCTTCCTCCGGATTGAGGAACTGGATGATGGTGCCCGGGAAGGTGACGATGGAAGAAGCGAAGATGACAGGCATCACGCCGGACATATTCACCTTCATAGGCAGATGGGTGGACTGACCGCCGTACATCTTGCGGCCCACCATCCGCTTGGCATACTGGATGGGGATGCGCCGCTCGGCGTTTGTGATGAACACGATAAAGGCGATCACAGCAATGGCCACCACCAAAATAACGATGACCGAAATCACATTCATGCTGCCGCTCTTCAGACCGTTGATGATCCCCATCACCGCGGAAGGACCGCGGGAAACGATGGAAGCGAACAGGATGAGGGAAATGCCGTTGCCCACACCTTTGGAGTTGATCTGCTCGCCCAGCCACATGATGAAGCTGGAACCGGCTGTGAAGGTCAGGATGATAACGATGGCGCTCCACAGATCGGTGCGGGTCAGAACGCCGCTGGTGCGCAGCATAATATAATAAGTCCAGCCCATGAGCAGAGACAGGGCGATGGTCACATAACGGGTGATGGAAGCCAGCTTTTTCCGGCCTTCCTCACCGCCGTCCTTCACCATGCGCTCCAGGGCCGGAATGGCAACCTGCAGAAGCTGCATGATGATGGAAGAGTTGATATAGGGATATACCGACAGGGCAAAGATGGAGGCTTGAGAAAAGCCGCCGCCGGACAGAGTGTTGAAATAGCCCAGCAGGGTGTCGCTGTACTGTTTGAACACATCGGCCAGGGCCTCGGTATCTACATAAGGCACATAAATGGCATAGCCAAAACGAAAGATCACCAGCGCAAAGACCACGAACAGCAGCTTCCGCCGCAGATCAGGGATCTTCCACGCATTTTTAATGGTTTCTATCATGGCTTAAACCACCTCCGCCTTGCCTCCGGCTGCTTCGATCTTCTCCTTGGCGGATTTGCTGAAGCCGGCGGCCTTGACGGTCAGCTTCTTTTTCAGTTCGCCGTTGCCCAGCACTTTCACGCCGTCGCAGGCTTTGCCGATCAGGCCCTTTTCCAGCATGGCCACCACGCAGATGGTCTCGCCGTCTTCAAAGGCGTTGAGGGCTGCCACATTCACTTCAGCATAATGCTTGGCAAACACCTTATTGTTAAAGCCGCGCTTAGGCAGACGCCGGGCCAGCGGCATCTGGCCGCCTTCAAACCCAGGGCGCACGCCGCCGCCGCTTCTGGCCCACTGGCCTTTATGACCACGGCCGGCAGTCTTGCCGTTGCCGGTGCCGATGCCCCGGCCCTTGCGCTTAGGCTCCTGGTTGGAGCCGGGCGCCGGAGAGAGTTCATGCAATTTCATGGGGCGCACCTCCTATTCGCAGGTCTCCACAGAGAGCAGGTAGCCGATGAGGGCGATCTTTCCCTGTGTCTGAGCGTTATTGGGCTGCACAGTCACATCCCCGGGGCGCTTGAGGCCCAGGGAGTTGGCTGTGGCGATATGCTTCTGCAGTCTGCCGGACAGACTCTTTTTGAGAGTGATCTTCAGATTATCCATTCAGATTCCCCTCCTTATTTCGCCAGCTGCTCGGTGGGGATTCCACGGGCAGCAGCCACCTGTTCCGCATCCCGGAGCGACTTCAGGCCTTCCATAGTGGCGGCCACGACATTCTGCGGGTTGTTGCTCCGCAGGCTCTTGGTACGGATGTCTTTGATGCCGGCCATTTCCACAACGGCACGAACAGCGCCGCCGGCGATCACGCCGGTACCGGGAGCGGCGGGCTTCATCAGCACCTTGCCGGCGCCGAAGGTGCCCAGCACCTCGTGGGGGATGGTTGTGCCCTCCAGGGAGATGCGGACGAGGTTCTTTTTGGCATCTTCGATGCCCTTGCGGATGGCATCGGGCACTTCGGAAGCCTTGCCCAGGCCGTAGCCCACGATACCGTTCTGGTCACCAACCACAACCAGAGCCGCGAACTTGAAGATACGGCCGCCCTTCACGGTTTTGGAAACACGGTTCAGGGAGACAACTTTCTCCTGCAGCTCCAATGTGCTTGCATCTATCATACGAGCCATATTCTACCTCCCATTAAAACTGGAGTCCGCCCTCGCGGGCGCCCTCTGCGAGTTCTTTGACGCGGCCGTGGTAGAGGTAGCCGCCGCGGTCGAACACCACGACGCTGATCCCCTTGGCTTTAGCGCGCTCGGCCACGATCTGGCCGACCTTTCTGGCCGCTTCCTTATTGCCGCCGTAAGAACCGAAGTCCTTTTCGGTGGAGGAGGCAGAAACAAGAGTGACACCGTTGGCATCATCGATGACCTGTGCATAGATGTGGTTCGCGCTGCGGAACACATCCAGGCGGGGTCTCTCGGCGGTGCCGGAAATGTTGGCGCGCACTCTCTTGTGCCGCTTCAGGCGCTGAGCGTTCTTATCGATCTTCTTAACCATTGATGCGCACCCCCCTTATTTCTTCTTACCGCCGGCCTTGCCTTCCTTGCGGCGCACGACCTCGGTAGCATATTTGATGCCTTTGCCCTTATAGGGTTCGGGCGGTCTCTTTTCCCGCACTTCAGCGGCGAACTGGCCAACCATCTGCTTGTTGGGGCCAGAGATGATGATCTTGTTGGGGGCAGGCACATCGATGGTGATACCGGGGATCTCGTCCATGATCACCTGATGAGAATAACCCAGGTTCATCACCAGCTGCTTGCCCTGCTTGGCAACACGATAACCAACGCCGTTGACTTCCAGCTCCTTGCTGTAGCCCTTTTCCACACCTTCCACCATGTTGGCGATCAGGGTGCGGGTCAGGCCATGGAGCGACTTGTGCAATTTAGCCTCGCTGGGGCGCTTGACAACCACATGGCCGTCTTCCACAGCGATCAGCATATCCTTGTGCATTTCCTGTGTCAGTTCCCCTTTGGGGCCCTTCACATGCACCACATTACCCTTGACATCCACGGTGACACCGGCGGGGATGCTAACGGGCAGTTTACCAATTCTGGACATATTCCGTTATCCTCCCTTACCAGACAAATGCCAGGACTTCGCCGCCGACATTCAGCTCGCGAGCTTTCTTGTCGGTCATGATGCCCTTGGATGTGGAAACGATCGCAATACCCAGGCCCTTGAGCACGCGGGGCAGCTCGTCGGCGCCGGCATAGACGCGCAGGCCGGGCTTGGACACGCGGCGCAGGCCGCAGATCGCTTTTTCCTTGTTGCTTTTCAGCGTGATATGAATCATGCCCTGGGCGCCGTCATCCACCAGTTCGAAGGCCTTGATGTAGCCTTCGTCCAGCAGGATCTGGGCGATGGCCCGCTTCATGCCCGAGGTGGGCACATCCACAGTGCTGTGGCGGGCGGATGTGGCGTTGCGGATACGCGTCAGCATATCGGCAATAGGGTCTGTAATAACCATTTATTATCCTCCTTGCAGAAGTTAGAGATTGGCTTGCCATCTCCACTTTTCTTTGGGCGGGGCCATAAGGCCCCTTTCACTTTCAGGCGGGGGTTGCCCCTCGCTTTTTACCAGCTGGCCTTGCGCACGCCGGGGATCTGGCCCTTGTAAGCCAGCTCACGGAAGCAGATACGGCAGATGCCGTAGTTGCGCAGATAGGCATGAGGGCGGCCGCAGATTTTGCATCTGTTGTAGTTTCTGGTGGAAAACTTGCTGCCGCGCTGCTGCTTCAAAACCATAGACTTTTTAGCCATGCCAACAATCCTCCCTCTTATCTGGCGAAGGGAGCGCCAAGCAGTGTGAGCAGCTCTCTTGCCTCTTCATCGTTCTGTGCGGTTGTGGTGAACACGATGTCCATGCCGCGGATCTTGTCGATCTTGTCATACTCGATCTCCGGGAAGATCAGCTGCTCTTTCACGCCCACAGCATAGTTGCCATGGCCGTCGAAGCCGTTGGCATTGATGCCGCGGAAGTCGCGGACACGGGGCAGAGCCACATTGAAGAACCGATCCAGGAACTCCCACATACGGTCGCCACGCAGGGTGACCTTGGCGCCGATGGGCATACCTTCACGCAGTTTGAAGTTAGCCACAGACTTCTTAGCCTTGGTGACCAGGGCCTTCTGGCCGGTGATCTTAGCCAGATCGTTGCACACAGCGTCCAGAGCCTTGGAGTTGTCGCGGGCTTCGCCGCAGCCAACATTCACTGTGATCTTATCCAGCTTGGGGATCTGCATGGGGCTCTTGTAGGCGAATTTCTTCATCAGGGCCGGAGCGATCTCGCTCTGGTACTTTGCCTTCAGCCGGGGCACATACTTTTCCTCAGCGATATTAGCCATTGTCTCTTCCTCCTCCCGTTATATGGTCTCGCCGCATTTTGCGCAGACTCTGACCTTCTCGCCGGAGGCAAGAATCTGATGTTTGACTCTGGTGGGCTTATCGCACTTGGGGCAAACGCGCATCACCTTGCAAGCGCGGATGGGGGTCTCCTGCTTCATGATGCCGGAGGGATCGCCCTGCTTGCGGGGTTTCACATGCTTTGTGGCGAAGTTGACGCCTTCCACCACCACTTTGCCAGCGGCGGGATGGGTGGAAAGGACCTTGCCCTTCTTGCCCTTATCTTTGCCGGAAAGCACTATGACGGTATCGCCCTTTTTCACATTGAGTGTATTCATAGCGTCCTCCTTACAGTACTTCCGGAGCCAGGGAGAGGATCTTCATATAATCCTTCTCGCGCAGCTCTCTGGCCACGGGCCCGAAAATACGGGTTCCTCTGGGGTTTTTGTCTTCCTTGATGATTACAGCCGCATTCTCATCGAAGCGGATGTAAGAACCGTCCTGACGGCGCAGGCCCTTCTTGGTGCGCACGATGACAGCGCGAACCACATCGCCCTTCTTCACCATGCCGCCGGGAGCTGCCTTGCGGACGGAAGCGACGATCACGTCGCCGATGTTACCGTATCTGCGGGTAGAGCCGCCGAGAACACGGATGCATTTCAGTTCTTTCGCGCCGGTGTTATCCGCAACGCGCAGATAAGATTCCTGCTGTACCACGGCAAACCCTCCTTACTTCGCTTTCTCAATGATCTCAACAAGACGCCATCTCTTGTCCCGGGACAGGGGTCTTGTTTCCATGACCTTCACGCGGTCGCCCACGCCAGCTTCGTTCTTCTCGTCATGGGCTTTCAGCTTATATGTTCTGTTGATGAACTTCTTATACAGCGGATGCTGCACTCTGTCTTCGATCGCAACAACGATGGTCTTATCCATTTTATCGGAGACGACCTTGCCGACCCTCGTCTTGCGGAAAGCTCTCTCGCTCACCTGCGTTACCTCCTTTACCGCTTAGGACCGGGCCGCAAGCTCGCGCTCGCGGATGATGGTCTTGACTTTCGCGATATCTCTTTTGACTTCGGCGATCTTGTTGGGGTTATCCAACTGGTTGATAGCGTGCTGAAGTCTGAGATTAAAGAGATCTTTTTTCAGATCGCCGAGCTTTGCGTTGAGCTCTTCGGCCGACAGCTCACGGATCTCATTTGCCTTCATCATACTTCACCACCTGTTTTCTCATCAAAGTCCGCACGCTTCACAAACTTTGTCTTGACGGGCAGCTTGTAGCCAGCCAGGCGCATGGCCTCACGAGCCACTTCCTCGCTGACGCCGCCGATCTCGAACATCACTCTGCCGGGCTTGACCACGGCAACCCAGTATTCCGGGGAGCCCTTACCGGAACCCATTCGGGTCTCGGCGGGTTTCTCTGTCACAGGCTTGTCGGGGAAGATCTTGATCCACACCTGACCGCCTCTCTTGATATAACGGGTCATGGCAATACGAGCGGCCTCGATCTGGTTGCTGGTGATCCAGGCGGGCTCAGTCGCCATCAGGCCGAAATCGCCATTGGAGACAAAGTTGCCTCTGGTGGCCTTGCCCTTCATACGGCCTCTGTGCACTCTGCGGTATTTTACTCTCTTAGGCAGAAGCATTACTGGGCGCCTCCTTCCGTTTTGGGAGCTCTGGGGGCCGAAGCGCCGCCCTGACGGTTGTAGCCGCCCTGGCCGCGATTAGAGTTGTAACCGCCCTGACGGTTGTAGCCGCCCTGGCCGCGGTTGTTATAGCCCCGGTTGTTGTTGTAGTTGCGGCGATCACCGCCCCGGCGGTCGCCATCCCGGCGATCCCGACGGTCGCGGCGGTCACGACGGGGAGCTTCCACTTCGGTGGTCCGAGGACCGCCGGTGAGGATCTCGCCCTTGTACAGCCAAACCTTCACGCCGATGCGGCCGTAGGTGGTGTTGGCCTCTGCAAAGCCGTAGTCGATGTCGGCCCGCAGGGTCTGCAGGGGAATGGTGCCCTCGTGATAGTGCTCGGTACGGGCGATTTCAGCGCCGCCCAGACGGCCGGACACGCACACCTTGATACCCTTGGCACCCAGCTTCATGGCCCGGCCGATGGACTGCTTCATGGCCCGGCGGAAGGAGATGCGCTTCTCCAGCTGAGCGGCGATGTTCTCGGCCACCAGCTGAGCGTTCAGGTCGGGGCTTCTCACTTCCACGATGCTGATGTTGACGCTCTTGCCGATCATCTTCTCCAGCTCGACGCGGAGCTTTTCGATCTCAGCGCCGCCCTTGCCCACGATGATGCCGGGACGGGCGCAGTGGATGATGATCTTCACATTCTTGCTGTTGCGCTCGATCTCGATCTGAGGAACACCGGCAGCATACAGCTTCTTCTTCAGGAACTTTCTGATGTTATAGTCTTCTACCAACAGGTCGCCGAAGGCGTTGTCTTTGGCATACCAGCGGGAGTCCCAACCCTTGATGACACCCACGCGAAGACCGTGGGGATTGACTTTCTGGCCCATAACTAACCTCCTGACCTTATTCTTTTTCTTTCAGGACGATCGTGATGTGCGATGTCCTTTTGAGGATGCGGAACGCTCTGCCCTGAGCGCGGGGACGAACCCGCTTCATCACGGGGCCGGGGCAAACGAAGACCTGATCCACATACAGCAGATCGGTGTTCATGTTGTGGTTGTTTTCAGCGTTGGCTGCTGCACTCCGGAGCAGCTTCAGCATGGGTTCGCAGGCTGCCTTGGGAGTGTTCATCAAAATGGCAGCGGCAACCCCGACATCCTTACCGCGGATCAGGTCGCAAACGATCTTGACCTTCCGGGGAGAGATGCGGACGTGCTTCAAATAAGCTCTTGCTTCCATCTGTCTTTCCTCCTAAGGCTTATTTGCCGTTGTTGGATGTTTTGCTGCCCGCGTGGCCCCGATAGGTCCGGGTGGGAGCAAACTCGCCCAACTTGTGGCCGACCATGTCTTCTGTGATATACACAGGCACATGCTTTCTGCCGTCATGGACAGCAATGGTGTGCCCGACGAACTGGGGGAAGATGGTGGAGGCTCTGGACCAGGTCTTGAGCACTCTCTTCTCGCCAGTCTTGTTCATTTCGTTGACCCTTTTGATCAGCTCGGGAGCCACAAAGGGGCCCTTCTTAACGCTTCTGCCCATAAGTTGTGTCTCCTTTCTTTATTTGCCGTTGCGGCGTCTGACGATCTGCTTGTCAGTGCGGTTCTTTGTCTTACGGGTCTTGTAACCCATAGTGGGCTTGCCCCAGGGAGTAACCGGGCTGGGACGACCGATGGGGCTCTTGCCTTCGCCGCCGCCGTGGGGGTGGTCGCAGGGGTTCATGACCGAGCCGCGCACGGTGGGACGGAAGCCCTTGTGGCGGGTACGGCCGGCCTTACCGACCTGGACATTCTCATAATCGATGTTGCCAACCTGGCCGATGGTGGCCTTGCAGTTCATGCGGATGTACCGCACTTCGCCGGAAGGCAGACGAACCTGAGCGGCTTCGCCCTCTTTGGCCATCAGCTGAGCAGCGCCGCCAGCGGAGCGCACCAGCTGGGCGCCGCGGCCGGGATACAGCTCGATGTTGTGGATGATGGTACCCAGGGGGATGTTGGCGATGGGCAGGCAGTTGCCCGGCTTGATATCGGCGTTAGCGGAGGAATAGACCACATCGCCCACCTTCAGGCCATTGGGAGCGATGATGTAGCGGCGCTCTTTGTCCTCGTATTCCACAAGGGCGATGTTGGCGCTGCGGTTGGGATCGTATTCCAGAGTCAGGACGGTGGCAGCCATGTCCATCTTGTCCCGCTTGAAGTCGATGATTCTGTATTTTTTCTTGTTGCCGCCACCGCGGTGACGAACAGTGATTCTGCCATAGCTGTTACGGCCGGAATTCTTCTTCAGAGTCTCCAGGAGGCTCTTTTCCGGCTTAACCTTGCTCAGGCCCGAGTAGTCGATCACCGTCATGTTTCTTCTGGACGGAGTCGTCGGGTTGAAGGTCTTGATAGCCACTGTGTTTCACTCCTTATTGTCTTTTTGTTTTGCGCCGCCATAAGCGGCATACATTCAGAGGGGGACTATGCCCCAGGCCGTTCTTTTTTAGAACATGCCCTCGAAGATCTCAATGCCCTTGGAATCTTCGGTCAGACGCACAATGGCCTTCTTCTTTTTCGCAGTGTAGCCGGTGTGGACGCCCACTCTCTTTTCCTTGCCCCGAACATTGATGGTGTTGACGCTCAGGACCTTTACCTTGAAGATCTCCTCGATCGCCTTGCGGATCTCCACCTTGTTGGAATCGGTGGCCACCTCAAAGACATACTTCTTGTCGGCGATGCCAGCCATGCTCTTTTCGGTGATGACCGGGCGGAGGATCACGTCGTATGCAGTTTTCATTATGCGTATACCTCCTCGATCTTGGCCACCGCGGCTTTGTCGACGATGAACTTGTCGGCCCGCAGGATGTCATAGACGCTGATGATGCTGGAGATGGTGGTACGCACGCCGGGGATATTCCGGGCGGAGAGCACCACATTCCGGCGCACTTCAGGAGTGACCACCAGGGACTTGCCGGTGGCGCCCACATCGCTGAGGAACTTGACGAAGCTCTTGGTCTTCACTTCGCTCAGATCCAGGTTCTCGATGACCATGATGTTGCCGGCGGCCGCCTTGGCGCTCAGGGCGCTCTTGATGGCCAGCTGGCGGGACTTCTTATTCATATGATAGCCGTAATCCCGGGGCTTGGGGCCCAGGGCGATACCGCCGTGGATCCACTGAGGAGCGCGGGTGGAACCCTGACGGGCCCGACCGGTGCCCTTCTGGCGCCAGGGCTTGCGGCCACCGCCGCGAACTTCGGCCCGGGTCAGGGTGCTCTGAGTGCCCTGCCGCTGGTTGGCCAGGTAGTTCTTCACGGCCTCGTGCATGACGGCGGTGTTGGGCTCGATGCCGAACACAGCGTCGTTGAGCTCGATCTCGCCCACGACCTTGCCGCTCATATCGTAAACATTTGTTTTAGCCATTGTCTCTTCCTCCTTCCCTCGACCTTACGCCTTGACGGTGTTCTTGATGAACACGATGCCGCCCTTGGGGCCGGGGACTGCGCCGCGGATGGCGATGAGGTTCAGTTCCTTGTCCACCTTGGCGATGTCCAGGTTCTGGATGGTGACCTGCTCGCAGCCCAGGTGACCGGCCATCTTCTTGCCGGGGAAGACCCGGGAAGGATCGGTGTTGGCGCCCATGGAGCCGACGGAGCGGTGCACAGGGCCCACGCCGTGGGTGTGTTCCTGGGAATGGGCGTTCCAGCGCTTGATGATACCGGCGTAGCCCTTACCTTTGCTGATGCCAGTGACATCCACCTTGTCGCCTTCGGCGAACACATCGGCGTAAACGATATCGCCCACATTGTAAGAAGAGATATCGTCCAGACGGAACTCTTTCAGGTATTTCTTCATGCTGACACCGGCCTTTTTCAGGTGACCGGCTTCAGCCTTGGTCAGCTTCTTCTCCTGGACATCGGAAAAGCCCAGCTGGATGGAATCGAAGCCTTCTTTGTCCACAGTCTTTTTCTGCACAACGGTGCAGGGGCCGGCTTCGATGACAGTGACAGGGATGACCTTGCCGGTTTCATCGAAGATCTGCGTCATGCCGACCTTCTTGCCAATGATGGCTTTCTGCATTGTATTTCCTCCTTACAGGTTATTGGTTAAGGGGGTCCTGCCCTTAACTTGACCCTCCCGCCGGAAAGCGGGCATTTCGGGTACTGCGCGTTTTCTTCCTCGCTCTTTTTTGGTTTAGAGCTTGATTTCTATCTCGACGCCAGCGGGCAGATCCAGGTTGGTCAGAGCCTCCATGGTTTTCTGCGAGGGCTTCAGGATATCGATAAGGCGCTTGTGGGTGCGGCGCTCGAACTGCTCACGGCTGTCCTTATATTTATGGACGGCCCGCAGGATGGTCACGATCTCTTTCTCGGTGGGCAGGGGGATGGGGCCGGAGACTTCCACGCCGGTGCGCTTGGCTGTCTCAACGATCTTCTCCGCCGCCTGATCGATCACCTGATGATCGTAGGCCTTCAAGCGAATTCTGATTTTCTCTGTGTTTGCCACTGTGTGTTCCTCCTTGACTTGCGAACGTAATCAAATTTTGTTGACCGCGTTCGGCGGGAAATTTCGCAACGCTTCCGTGTGTATCTCGCTTTGGGCATGAAATAAGCCGGCTGCATAGACGCAATCTTCCGGCATTTTATGCACCCGTTGGTTTCCCGAAAGGGCTTTCCTGCACGATGCAGGCAGTTCCCATCCGCGGATACTCGCGTGCTGTTTGTTTCCCAGCCGCCCGATTGTCGGACATACTCCACCAAAGTTACCCGCCAAAGGCGGCAATCTCCAGCTTCATCGCATTATATATGTTCACGCCATGGCGATATTCTCTTCCAGGCGCTTATTTAGAATACATCATTTTCAGCTTTGTGTCAATAGATTGTACAAAAATTTTTTCAAAATTTCTGGCACATTGCCCTTTTCCCGGGCAATGCCCGGGAAAAGGGCTGATTTTCAGTCACCATAAACAGCAATGCCGTTGGGGATGTAACGGCCCTGGGTCTTGTTGGCCGCCGAAGGCCGGGAGATCTCCCTTCCCCGATAGACCATGATGCTGGAAGAGCCGCCATCCAGGTTGCAGGCCTGCACCGCTCCATAGCGGCCCAAGATCTCGGCGCAGTCTCCCACGGTGCAGCCGATGGAATACCCTGGCGCCCGGCCGTCCACCACCAAAAGCAGCATGGTCCCTTCTTCGGTCTGGCCAATGGCAGTACGGGGCTGCACGCCCCAACCAGCGCTGCCCTCCACCACCTGCTCCCCATTGACGATGAGGGCCGGCTTGAACTCCACCGCATCCCGGTAGGTGCTCTCCGAAGCGCCGATGTGCAGCCGGTTCTCTTCATCAATGCCGATGGTCTTGTAAGTGCCACCCACGGCGTCGTTTTTCTTTTTGCCATCGGAAATCACAAGGCCGTGGGCCGTTCCGCCATTGCCGTGGCCATCCGGGTCATAAAAGCCGCTGGCATTGGTCAGAAGCACTGCATCCCGCTTTTCGGCGATGTCCGCCGCCAAAGACCCCACGCTGCCGTAGCCGGGAGCCAGAGCCACTCCCACCTGGGAAGGGTCCCGCACCAGAGCCAGCCGCCCCACATAGCCTTCCCCGGTGACTTTGCAGATGATGATACCGTTGCGGGTATCCACCGCCAGCACCGGATCTCCCTTCTTGGTGCGGATGCCGGTGTCCTCGTCCTCCAGTCCCGCTTTATCAATGAGAAGATAGCCCTCTTCATCAATGGCCTCTTCCCCGTGCTCCTTCATATATTCTTCAAAGGAAGCCTCTTCGATCTGAGGGTACTGCTGGAAAAAGTCCTTTCGCAGTTTGTCCCAGGGAGTGGCCTGGCTCTCGCCGAAGCCCTCTTCCTTCCACTGACTTTCCAGCCCCTGCTGTTCCTGCTCCACTTGCTCCCTCTTCCCCATCACATCGTCGATGACAAAGGAGGGGATAAAAGCGGTAGCCAGCCACTGATGGGTCATGGTGCCCATGGCCGTTTCGATGTAGATGGCCCGCCATTTGGCGATAAAGGGAATGGGCGAAAAGACTGCCACACAGTAAAGCCCGGCCAGGAGAGTCAGAGCCACAAGACTCCTTTTCCAGAACCGCCCCTTTTTCTTTTTGGCTTTTTTCCTCGTTTTTTTATCCTGAGGCACCGGCTGACCGGTGAGCCGGGCGTTTCTTTCCTGCTCTTCCCTCTCCCACACCTGCTCCCAATCGATTTCAAAGGGTTCCTTTGCGCTTTCCACCTTTTTCGGAGAAGGTTTCCGATGGCTTCTGCCGCCCCATAGCTTCATCCCTTCCCCTCCTTCCTTTTTCGACGGATTTTTCCCATCATACCATAGCCCATCTGTTTTTGTGTGAATATTTTGTAAGAAAGACACTTTCCCGTATACATAGACGGATTTTTTCATAGAGATGTTCCATCTTGACAGACAGGTGGGATGTGTTTTGCTGAAAAAAATCCTTCGTCGGCCAGCGCTGCTTCTTCTCCCTGCCGCCCTGGCCTTTGCCCTGGTGCTCTCGTTGTTTTCCTCCTCTCCTCCGGCAGTGACAACTTCGGCCTCCAACACCAACTGGGGTCTGAGTTTCCAAAAAGAAGGGGAAGCGCCGGTGGGCAATGCCACCAGCGATTATCTTGCAGGCTACAACGCCCGTTACCTGGGAAATACCCAGCAAAAGACCATTTACCTCACCTTTGACTGCGGCTTTGAAAACGGCTGCACCGCCCCCATCCTGGATGCGCTGAAAAAGCACGATGCCAAAGCCACTTTCTTTGTGGTAGGCAATTACCTGGAGACCGCGCCGGAGCTGGTGCAGCGGATGGCCGAAGAAGGGCATATCGTGGGCAATCACACCTATCATCACCCGGATATGTCCCAAATCGCCGATCTGGACAGTTTCCGTAAGGAACTCACCACAGTGGAGGAAAAATACAAGGAGATCACCGGGGAAGAAATGAAAAAATACTACCGCCCGCCCCAGGGGAAGTTCAGCGAAAGCAATCTGGAACAGGCCCGGACACTGGGTTATCAAACGATTTTCTGGAGCCTGGCCTATGTGGACTGGTACACCGACAAGCAGCCCTCTCCCCAGGAGGCCTATGACAAGCTGCTGCCCCGCATCCATCCCGGCGCCATTGTGCTGCTCCACAGCACCTCCCAGACCAACGCAGATATTCTGGATGAACTGCTCACCAAATGGGAAGACATGGGCTACACCTTCGGCACCCTGGATGAACTGAGCGCCTAAGCAAAAACAAGAGCCTTGGGAGCGTAGCAAAAAGTGTCCTTCGCCACTTTTTTGAATTTTTGCAAGGGTCTGCGTGCACGCCTTTGGCGCACACTTGCCCCTTGATAGGTGCAAAAAGCCACGCACAGGTCGAGGCTTTTTGCAGATTAAAAGAACAGAGAAGCAAGCTTTCTTTTGCCGCACCGCTTTTCCACAAACAGAGAGCCTTGGGAGTGATTCCCAAGGCTCTTGCAGCATTTAATTTTCTTTGACAAAGCGGCGGATGATCTCACAGGAGTGAACCAGAGCTTCTTCCTCTTCCTGATCCAGCGGAAGCTGCCACACCTCTTCCGCCCCATCCCGGCCTATGACACACAGGGTGCTGGCAAAGACATCTTTCTGTCTATACTGACCGGTGAGAAGGGCGGAACAGGGCATCACCCGCTTTTCGTCCCGCAGGATGGCCCGGGTGATGGCGGCGGCCGCCGAGGCCACGCCAAACTCGGTGGAGCCTTTGCCCAGCACGATCTGCCAGCCGGTTTCCACCGTCTCTTCGGCGGCCTTCTTCAGATCTTCCTTCGTGATCTTCCCCGGATGCTGCTCCATCCATTGTGCCAAGGGCTGGCCGCTGATCGTGATCTGGGACAAGGCCGCCACCTGGCTGTCACCATGCTCGCCCAGCATATAGGCGCACACATTCTGGGGAGCCACGCCCAACAAAGCAGCCACTCTCCGGCTGAAACGGGCGGAATCCAGGGCCGTACCGGTACCCAGCACCCGCAAGCCAGTCATCTCCCACATCTTCTGGGCGATCACATCACAAGGATTGGAAATGGAGACTACCACTCCCTGAAAGCCACATTCTTTCAGCCGGGGAGCCACTTCCTCGGTCACTTTCAAAGTATCGGCCAGCTCCTGCAACCGGTCTTCCTCGATAGCGGCGCCGCAAGCGGCCATCACCACCACCTGGGCTTCTTTCAGGTCTTCATAACTCCCCGCCTTGACCTCCACCGGCCAAGGCAGATGACAAAGGCCATCCATCAAGTCGTCAGCCTGGGCCCGGGCTTTCTTTTCATCAGTATCGATGAGCACCACCCGGCGGCAGATTCCCTGGATCACCAGGCTCATGGCCACATGGCTGCCCACATGACCAGCGCCGATGATTCCCACGATTTGATTGTTCATGGTTTTTCTCCGTCTCTTCCTTATTATATAATATGTATATTTATTATATCCGGGTCACCAGCTGGGTCAGCAAAGCCACCCGTTCCAGCCAGGCACTGAGCTGCACCTGCTCATGCTGGGCATGGGCACCCTGGCCCACAGCTCCCAGACCGTCCAGAGTGGGAACGCCCAGAGCCGAAGTAAAGTTGCCATCGCTGCCGCCGCCCACAAAGGCTCCTTCCACAGAAAGACCCATCTCTTCTGCAGTTTTCTGCGCCAGGGCAAACAGCTGCTGATTTTTAGGAGTAAACTCCAACGCCGGACGGCCGATATCTCCCTCTATTTCCAGAGTGATCTCTTCCCGGCTGGGCTTCAGCCCCTTGATGATGCCGTCGATGCGCTGAGCCTCTTCCATGGTCCAGGTGCGCACATCGATCTCCATCTCCGCCTGGGCCGCCACGATGTTGGCCCGGGTGCCGCCATGGATCACGCCCACATTGACGGTGGTTCCCTTCTCCAGATCGGTGAGGTTGTGGAGGAACAGAATGATCCGGGCTGCTTCTTCCAGAGCGCTGACACCCTTTTCCGGCTCATTGCCCGCATGGGCCGCCCGGCCATGGATAGTGACCACATATTTGCCGGTTCCCTTCCGAGCGGTTTTCAGATTGCCCGTCTGGCCCTGGCTGGGCTCCAGACACAAAGCTGCCACGCTCTCTCTTGCCTTTTCCTCAATGAGAGCCTGGGAAGTACCGCTGCCCACCTCTTCATCGGAATTGCACAGCAGGCACAGCCGCTTCTGCAAAGGCAGCCCCAGCTCCTTGCAGATCTTCATGGCCCAGATGGCCGATACCAGTCCGGCCTTCATATCGTAAGCTCCTGGACCATAAAGCACATCCCCCTCCTGCTTGAGAGGCAGAGCATCTTTGTCCCAAACGGTATCGAAATGGGCCAGCATCAGAATCTGCTCCGGCTGCTCGCCCAGGGTGAAGCTCATATGGTCGCCCCGTTTTTCCTGGGGATAGATTGTTCCGTCGATGCCCACCCGCTCTTTCACCAGCTCCCGGATCTTCTGGCCGCAGGCATCGGCCAGCTCCTTGCAGGTGGTGGGAGACTGGGCTTTGGTCAGCTCCACCAGATCCCCGATGATCTCCTGCCCATGGGCTTCCACATATTCTTTGATACGCTTTCCCTGCTCGTCCATAAAAAGTACCGCCCTTTCGCTTTTTGTTCCATTGTAGACCCCTTGTCCCAAAAAGGCAAGGCTTTTGACACCAGAGGCCGTATGGGTTACAATATACAAAGCGACAAAAACAACCTGTGGGGGTATTTTATGCGAACAATCCTTTGGTTTATTTATTTCTGGGCCTATCTGGTGGCTGTGCTGCCCAAGTTCTACCGGTGCAAAAAGCTCACCGCCCAGGGGCGCATCAAAGAAAGCGACGCCATTATGGAAGAGGCCGTGCGGAAATGGGCCCGGCGGCTCTTGAAAGCGGCTGGCGTCAAGGTGGAGATCACCGGTCTCCAGAACATTCCTCAGGGGGCCGTGGTCTATGTAGGCAACCATCAGGGTAATTTCGACATTCCCCTGATGCTGGGTTATCTGCCCAAGCCCTGCGGCGTTCTGGCCAAAAAAGAGCTGGAAAAGGTTCCTTTTATCCGCAGCTGGATGAAATTACTCCACTGCGTTTTTGTGGACCGGAGCAATCCCCGCAAGGCAGTGGAATCTTTGGGCAAAGCCACCGCTCTTCTGGAAGAAGGGTACAGCATGCTCATTTTCCCCGAAGGCACCCGCAGCCGCGGCGAACAGGTGGGCCCCTTCAAAACCGGCGCCTTCCGGGCGGCTTCCAAAGCCAAGGTACCCATTGTTCCCCTGTGCATCAGCGGCTCATATAAGGTGATGGAAGCCCACGGTTTCTGGATCCATCCGGCCACGGTGCGCATCAAGTTCCTGCCCCCGGTGCACACCGCCCAACTCAGTCGGGAAGAGCTGAAAGATCTGGATAGTCACATTCGTCAGCTTATCGTGGAAGAAAAAGAAAAAATGTAAACCTCCGTTCTCTTTCCCAAAACACATAAAGGCCTTCTTCTGTGCATATCCATTTCCCATGGATTGCTTCAAAAGGAGGCCTTTTTTTGAAGAAGTTTTGGCAAAAGCCCTGGTGCTACGCAGCCCTGTTCTCCCTTCTTTGCTTTCTGTTCGCGCTGGCCTGGCCCAAACCAGGTTCTCCCTTTCTCACCGTCAGCAGTGAGGAAGGGGTGGATGTGCCGGTGGTGATGTATCATCATGTGTTGGAAGAGGACAGCAGCCTTTTGGGGGATTATGTGATCTCCCGTCAGGAGCTGGAAAGCGACCTTCAATGGCTGCAAAAAGCAGGCTACACCCCTGTCTCCCCCGATCAGCTCATCGCTTACGCCGCCGGAGAGGGCGAACTCCCCCAGAACCCCATTCTGCTCACCTTTGACGATGGCTATGAAAGCTTTTTTGCCAATGCCTATCCCCTGCTGCAAAAATACCAGATGCCTGCCGTGGTCAGCGTCATCGGCCGCTACTCTGACCTGTATTCCCAGCCCGATGCCGTCCGTCACCTGAACTATTCCCATTTGGATTGGGACCAGGTGAAAACCCTTTCCCAATCCCCCTATGTATCCATCGGCAGCCACAGCTATAATATGCACGATGCCGCAGGAAAGGAAAGCCGCTCAGGGGCCAAAAGGTTATCGGGAGAAACCGACGAACACTATGCTCAGGTTTTTACCGCAGACACCCAAAAGATCCATCAGGCCATCACCGATGTCACAGGGAAAGAACCCACGCTGTACGCCTATCCCTTTGGGTTTTACACCGCCCAAAGCGAAAAAATTTTAAAAAGCCTAGGGTATCAGATTACTCTCAGCTGTGAAAGCCGGGTGTCCCGCATTACCAGGGACCCTTCTTCCTTGTTTCTCCTGGGGCGTTTCAACCGGCCCCACGGCCTGTCCTCCCAGGACTTTTTCGCCCGGATGCAGCTGGAAGCTACAGAAGGGGTCTAAAACAAAAACCGGCGGATAAACTCCGCCGGTTTTTTGAATTTTAAAAACTTAGACCACCAGGAAGAACTTGAGCAGGAAGAGGACGGCCAGCACATAGGTCAGCACAGTGACCTCCTTGGCCTTGCCGCAGCACAGCTTGATGGCGGTATAGGCGATGAGAGCGATGCCGATGCCATGGCCGATGGAACCGGTAACAGGCATAAAAATGAGCATCAGCGCCACAGGCACAACCTGGCTGATATCGTTCCAGTCGATGTTTTTCAGCCCGCCGATCATCAGCACGCCCACATAGATCAGGGCGGCGGAAGTGGCCGGAGCCGGGATCAGCGCGGCGATGGGAGCAATAAACATGCAAAGCAGGAAGAGCACACCAGTGGTCAGGCTGGTCAGACCGGTACGGCCGCCGGCCTCCACGCCGGAAGCAGATTCCACAAAAGTGGTAACGGTAGATGTGCCGGTGATGGAGCCAGCCAGAGTACCCACTGCATCGGCCACCAGGGCCTGCTTCATCTGGGGCATTTTGCCTTCCTTGTCCAGCATACCCGCACGGCTGGCAGTTCCCACCAGGGTGCCGATGGTGTCAAACATATCAATCATGCAGAAAGTGATAATAAGCATCACAGAAGTAGCCCAGCCGATCTGGAAGAAGTCGGCGAAATCAAACTTCATAAAGGTGGTGTTCATCATGTCGGCGAAGGGGGGCACAAAAGAAGCATCCTTCAGAGAAGCAAAGGGAGCAAATCCATCCAGGAAGATAAAGCCGCCCACCCAGTAAACCACAGCGGCCACCAGCATACCATAAAGCACAGAGCCCTTGATGCCCTTGTGGTTCATGGCCACGATGGCAAAGAGTCCCACCAATGTGGTGACTACATAGAGCACCATGGTGGCATAGCCTTCCTTACCCATGGTGTCCCGGGTGATGGAAGAAGTGAGGTTTGTGAAGAAGGTGCCCAGCATATAGAAGGGACCGCCGTCTTTTGTATACACACCGGCGTTGGAACCGAAGCCGATGTTCATCAGCATCAGGCCAATGCCCGGGGCGATGCCCATACGCACACCCAGAGGGATGGCCTCCACGATCTTTTCCCGCACCCGCAGGAAGGACAGCACCAGGAACAAGATGCCCTCCACCAGAATGATGCAAAGAGCAGCATTGTAAGCACCGGTGTACTCCATTCCGGTCATGGCGGCGATGTTTCCCACCACCAGGGCAAAGAAGCTGTTGAGACCCATGCCAGGGGCCATGGCAAAAGGCTTGTTAGCCGCAAAGGCCATCACCAATGTGCCGATACCCGCCGACAGCACTGTAGCCATAAACACCGCATTCCACAGTGTCTGGCCGCCGTTTGCGCCAAACCCGGTAAGCAGGTTGGGATTGAGGGCCACAATGTAGGCCATGGTCATAAAGGTGGATAGACCTGCCACGATCTCGGTCCGGACGGTAGTGCCATTTTGTTTCAGCTTGAAGAGCTTTTCCATTTGGCTCATGGACGAAATACCTCCAAAAAATATTTGGAAAGCCAGCCCATCCGGACAGAGGGGAATGGCTCACCGACTTTAGTCTACAAGAGACTAAGGAAAAAAGCAAGCTGGAATTTTTCATAAAAAATTCACATTTTATTCGCATTCTTCTCTTTTTTTCCCAAAAATATCGCCTTCTCTTGAGCTTTTTACCGAAAGCCGGTATAATATGCCCGGAGGGAGCCTGTCTGTTTCTCTCTGAAAATCAGCGAAAAGGGGCGTTATCGCCATGCATTATCACACCATGACCATCGCCGGTCTGGAGCGTCAGCTGCCCATCTGTCCGGTGAATGAAAACCTGTCCATCGGGGCCTTTGTCATTTTTGGCGACGCACCCCTGACGGTGGCCTGTGCCAAAGCCTTGCTGGAGCGGGCTCCGGAATACGATTACATCATCACCGCCGAGGCCAAGGGCATTCCCCTGGCCCACGAAATGGCCCGTCAGAACGGCGACCGCCACTATTTTGTGGCCCGGAAAAAGCCCAAACTCTATATGACCGGCATTTTTGAAGTGAGCGTTCACTCCATCACCACCCGGGGCAAACAAAGCCTGTATCTGGACACGGCCGACGCGGAAATGATGCGGGGCAAGCGTATTTTGCTGGTGG
>JAHZHY010000340.1:647-3901 GCA_019420045.1 Clostridiales bacterium | reverse complement strand
TGCACAGTCTCATCCTTGCCCCAGCCGCCGATGGGGTATGTCCACAGCTTGATGTTTGCGCCAGCTGCGGTGCTTGCCGCTGCAGAAGCTGCAGTGGAGGAAGCAGCAGTGCTGCTGGAGGAGCTGCCGCCGCATGCGGCAAGCGCACCGGCTGCACTCAGGGCACCCACGGCCTTCAGGAAAGAGCGGCGAGAGATACTGTTTTTCATAAGAAACTTCTCCTTACTCATTGATGTAGTGCGATTCTGCTCTGCGGCCCTCGTGTGGGAACCGCTTCTATTGGCCCTATTATAGAAAAATATTTTCATTTTGTCTATCGGCTGTCTGCCCAATAATGAAAGGATTTTCTTGTGGATGTCGCACAATTTTAGCGAAAAGACTGACCTTTTGGACAGGATTCACGGAAATTTTGAAAGTTGTAGCTATTTTGTAACCATTATAGAAAAACCGCACTTTTTGCTGGTGAAAATAGTTTTCACTCAAAAAAGAGAGGAAAATCCGGTAAATTGAAAAGGATTTTCATAAATAAGTCATACTAATGCAGCGAATTTGGGCGCTCTGCACAGAAACGATCGCGAATTTGTAGTCAAAGCCCCTCTTGCCAAGCGGCTAGGATTCTTTTATACTTTTCTTAAAGGAAAACTTCCCGACAATGGTGTTGGCGTGTGCGGCCGGCCCTTCCGGCGGGAAACGGAGCAGGAAAAAGGAGACCATCATGTCTACGACCACGAACTTCTGGGAGCTGCTGCAGCAAAGGCAGGACGAACTGACAAAATCCGGCCGTGCTGTGGCAGATTACCTTGTCCACCATGCCGACGAGGCACAGTACCTTTCCATTTCCTCCCTTGCGCGGGAATGCAAGGTAGCAGAGGCAACGGTGTTCCGCTTCTGCCGGGCATTGGGCTTTGAGGGCTACCATGAGATGCGCATTTCGCTGGCGCAGGCCAACGCCACCGGTGCGCTGGTCAACCAGCATGAGCCGGAGCCGGGCGCTACCACCGCCAGCCTGTGTGAGCACGCCAGCGGCCTGTTTCTCACTGCCATCAATGGCACCCAGAATTCTCTTTCACCCGAAGCCGTGGAGCAGGCTGTGGATCTGATGCGTGCGGCGCGGCAGGTGTTCTGCCTGGGCCAGGGCGGCAGTATGTTGCTGGCCAACGATATCTGCGCCCGCTTTTCCAGCCTGTCCAATAAGTTCCGCACCGCAGGGGACAGTCATCTCCAGATCCTGGCTGCCAGCCTGATGGGGCCGGAGGATGTGGTGCTCTTTATCTCCTATTCCGGCGCGACCCGCGATATGCTGGAAACGCTGCGCACGGCCAAGGCATCCGGCGCAAAGATCATTCTGCTCACCCATTATGAGGATTCGCCCGGTGCAGCCATGGCAGATGTGGTGCTGCGGTGCGGCGCGCAGGAGAGCCCGCTGGATTCCGGCAGCATCCCCATCAAGGTGGCGGTGCTTTATGTGGGCGAGGTGCTTCTGCTCCGCTATATGCTGGATGACCCCGAGCATACCAACGAAGCCCAGGACCGCACCAGCGAGGCGGTGGCCATCAAGTTGATCTGAACAGTAAAACAGGCGGCATCCAACTTTGGTTGGAGCCGCCTGTCTTTTCGTTATAAGAGCGCTATAGTTTCATCCGGGAACTGCTTCTGGTAGTAGGTCACCTTCCACCGGATAGTTTCCGGTTCCACCGGCGCAAAGTGGAGCGAGGAACAGGCGGTGCGGGTATCACCCTGCTGCTTTCCGCTCACAAAGATCGCCGTTGGGCCGTCTGCCCCGCCGATGATGCCAATGGCTCCATCTTCCGTGGGTGCGTCGCTTTTCCGGATGGGCTTATCACTAGAGACGCAGTCGTTCACCTGCACCCAGCCGGTGGTCACGGCGGGGGTCAGGGTGTAAGTCATTTCCACAAATTCCCGGGGCCATTCCATGGGCGGCCCCATGTGGGGGAGGTCACTCTCCGGCATCCGGGCCGGTTTCAGGTCTTTGATCGTCAGCACGCAGGGCACACCGGTGACGGGGTGGGCAAACTCCACGGTCTTCCCGGGCGCTGCCGTGAACTGCACCGCTTCGGCAGGCTGTTCCCGCTGGGTGAGGGTCAGTGTCAGGCTGGTGATGTGGGCAGGCCTATGCTTTGTCGCCCAGGGAAAGCTCCACTGCCGGAGATCCCAGCCCTGTTCCGGGTCAAGCCCGTAGTGCTTCACGATGTCCCGCGCCGCCTGTTCACCGCTGCAAACGATCTCCTCTTCGGAGCGGAGGGGGTTATAATATTCCCCGGCACCGCGGCTGTACTCCACGGTTTTGCCGTTGATGGCTGCACTTGGCAGATAGTCAAAAGAACCAAACGGGTCCTCGGCTTCGGCCAGTTCGACAACTTCCGGCGGGCATTCGTCAATATCCATCCCTTCATAAGCGGCCAACTTCTGGTAATGCGCTTCGATCGCTTCACGCTCCACCCGGCGGCAGATGTCTACAACCAGCCCTTTTCCACAAAAGTAAATCGCCGGGATGATGAAATGCTGCCCGCCCCACACCGAGTGTGCCCCGCAGGACACTTCCTGCCCGGGGCGGCCCCGATGCGGGCGGTGACAGCCCGGATTGTCCTCAAAATAAACTTTCCACTCCATCTGCGTTCCACCTTTCTGCTCAATTTTTCTCTATTGTAGCGCAGAGGGATTTTTCCGTCAACCGACGCTTTTTCGCTAGGTGCCGCTCATATCCTGCCGCCTGTCCGAATAGACTGTTTCCGAGAAGCAGACGCAGAAGGTGCGGCCTTGCCGCCCGGTGCGGACGGGAGAGAGGAGAGAGCAATTTGGAAAAACAGGAGTGTTTGGAAGCCACTGTCTGCCGGGAGATCGGGGCACGCACCGGCGGGGAGATCCTGATTGGCGTGGTGGGGCCGGTGCGTACCGGCAAGAGCACCCTCATCAAGCAGTTTATGGAGCAGCTGGTGCTGCCTGCCATCGGCCCGGCGGACGCAAAGCTCCGGGCCCGGGATGAGCTGCCGCAGTCGGCGGCAGGGCGAACGATCATGACCACAGAGCCGAAGTTCATCCCGGAGCAGGCCGTGCCGCTCCAACTGGAGGGCGGCGGGGAGTGCCGCATCCGGCTCATCGACTGTGTGGGCTATATGGTGGAGGGAGCCATGGGCCACGAGGAGGACGAGAAGCCCCGCATGGTCAAAAGCCCCTGGTTCGAGGAAGAGATCCCCTTTGACCTTGCCGCCGAGACCGGCACCCGCAAGGTCATC
>JAHZHY010000340.1:0-531 GCA_019420045.1 Clostridiales bacterium | reverse complement strand
TCCATCAGCGAGATCCCCCGGGAAAACTACCTGCCCGCCGAAAAGCGGGTGGTGGAAGAGCTGGAAGCGCTGGGCAAGCCCTTTGTCATCCTGCTCAACAGTACCCGCCCGGATGCTCCGGAGACAAAGGCTCTGGCCGCAGAGCTGGAACAGGCCTACGGACGCACGGTCCTGCCGGTGAGCTGTCTGGATCTGCAGAAAGATGACCTGCTGTCCATCCTGCAGCGTGTCCTCTACGAATTTCCGGTACGGGAGCTGGATTTTGCCATTCCCCGCTGGGTGACGATGCTGGAAAAGGGCCACTGGCTCCAGAACGAGATTTACACGGCGGCGCTCCAGTTTTCAGAGAAGATCAGCCGGATGAAGGATGTTCCGGCCCAGAACAGTGCCGGAGCGCTGGCCGGAGATTCGGTACAGGAGTCTGCCCTGAGCGGCATGAACCTTTCCGACGGCGTGGTGCGGGTGACCGTTCTGCTGAAGCCAGAGGTGTTCTACCGCGTCCTCAGTGAGCAGACGGGGCTGGAAATTGGC
>JAHZHY010000339.1:14195-21841 GCA_019420045.1 Clostridiales bacterium | reverse complement strand
GTGGCGGTAGGCGCCGGCCCCGCGGAACACTGTGGGGAACACCTTGTTTTTCCCGGCCAGCTTCTCCATCTTGCTCCGCACTTCCATCTCCGACAGCCCTTCCGGGATCTGGAGAGGACCCTGGAGCTTCACCGAAGAGGGGATGGCATCATAGAGCTCGTCCACCGACGAAAGCCCCATGGCCTGCAGCATGGCCTGCCGCTCCTCCATGGTGGAAGGAACATAAGAGCCCATGTTATGCCTCCTCTTCCAGCAGCTTCTCGTATTCTTCCGGTGTGAGCAGTTCTCTCTTGGCGGTCACATTACTGATCTCAGCCAGCCATACGCCATAAGGATCGCCGTTGACATCGCCCGGGGAGTCCAGAGCGGCATCGTTGACAGCGGAGACCTCGCCGGTGGCGGGGCTGATGATGTCGGAAACGGCCTTTACCGATTCCACATCGCCGAAGGAGCCTTCAGCCTCCACCTGATCGCCCACTTCGGGCAGGTTGATGAACACCAGGTCGCCCAGCTGCTCGGCAGCATGCTCGGTCAGGCCGATCTTCATTTTATCGCCGTCGATCTCCACCCATTCGTGGGAAGCAGTATACATCAGATTCTTGGGAACATTCATGGTTAAACTCTCCTTTTTTAAAATAATCCGAATATGAGATGAATTTGTCTTTTGAAATTTAAGCTCTGTTATAAATGGGGGTCGCTACCACAACAGCCTCCACCCGGCGGCCGCGCACATCCACTTCCACCTTGGTATCCACAGCGTTATAGGGCAGATCCAGAATGGCGGTGGCATAGGCGCCCTTCAGATAAGGACAGTGGGTGCCGGAGCAGGTGAAGCCCACCTTCTTGTCTCCCACATACACATCCTGGTGCTCCCGGGCGATGCCCCGGCCGGTGACTTTCAGTGTGCACATCTTCCGGGTGACTTCGCCCCGCTCTTCCAGGGCCTTTTTGCCGATAAAGTCAGGCTTTTTCATCTTGACGCAGAAGCCCAGACCAGCTTCGATGGGGGTAATGGTATCATCCATCTCATGGCCGTACAGCGGCATGCCTGCTTCGAAGCGCAGGGTATCCCGGCAGCCCAGGCCGCAGGGGAGCAGACCGAATTCCTTGCCGGCTTCCAGCAGCGCATTCCAGATGTGGGCAGCGTCTGCCGGTGCGCAGTAGATCTCATAGCCGAACTCACCGGTGTAGCCGGTGCGGGAAACCAGACATTCCTTTCCAGCCACGGTGCACTTAGGAACAAAGGTATAATACTTGGTGGGCAGGGTGCTCTCGTCAGTCAGCTTGCGGATGATGTCCAGGGATTTGGGGCCCTGAAGGGCTACCTGGGCCACATCGTCGGAAATGTCTTTGAATTCCACATCGCCGAAGAGATGGTCACGGATCCACTCCACATCCTTTGCATGGTTGGCCGCGTTGACCACCAACAGGATATGCTCTTCATCCACCTTATAAACCAGCAGGTCATCCACAGTGGTGCCGTTTTCATAGCACATGGTGGTATATTTCACCTGACCGTCCACCATATTGCCGCACTGGTTGGTCACCAGCATCTGCACATTGGCCATGGCGTCCTTGCCGCACAGGGTCATTTCCGCCATGTGGGACACATCGAACAGACCGGCCTTTTCACGCACGGCCATATGCTCGGCGATGACACCGGCCTCATACTGTACCGGCAGCAAAAAACCGGCAAAGGGAACGATCTTGCCTTTGGCCGCCAGATGGCAGTCATACAAGGGAGTTTTTTGTTCCATAGAGATCTCCTTCTTTCTTTTGTCAGAAGTATCGTATGCTCTTTGATGATCGCCGGAGAAACACTCCGGACTACCCCTATTATATCAAATGCGCAATAATAATCAACAGCCTTCCCATCAGCAAGATTCACTATCTTTCGCAGGAGATTGTTGTGATTTTAACGAAAAATCGTGGGAAAGTTTAAAAAATAACGATTGTTTTTGAGATGCTTTTTAAAATATGCATAAAAATTTCGGAGTTTTTTGGGGATGCGCTAAAATATTTAAACGGCAAAATCAAAAGAAAAATAAAGCTCTTTTGTAAATATAGATTTTTTCTATAACATAATCTTGCTATACAAGGCCTAATTTTTCAAAGCTTTTTATCCAAAAAGGCGAAGAAAAAAGATTGAAAAGGGGTATTTTTAGTTATTTTTACAAGAAACTTCAGGATTCATTTGTAGAAGTATCCAACAATTTAGGCACACTTCCATTCCTTTGCCCGTTTTCCCCAGCCAAAGAAGCGCAAAAAAAGCCCCGGTGCTTTGAAAGCACCGGGGCAAAATGCAATCCGTATTGGGTGCAGGGTACAGCCTTAGATCAGGCCTTCAGCCATCATGGCCTCAGCAACCTTCTTGAAGCCGGCGATGTTGGCGCCAGCCACCAGGTCGTAGCCCATGCCGCATTCCTCAGCGGCCTTGGCGGATTCGTCATGGATGTTCTTCATGATGCCATGCAGCTTGGCGTCCACTTCAGCGGGCTCCCAGCTGTAGCGCATGGAGTTCTGAGCCATTTCCAGAGCGGAAGTAGCCACGCCGCCGGCGTTGACAGCCTTGGAAGGAGCGACGATCTTCACATTCTTCTGGAGATATTCCAGAGCTTCGTTGGTGGTGGGCATGTTGGCCACTTCGATGTAGTACTCAACGCCGTTGTCCACCAGCTGCTGAGCTTCCTTCATGCCGATTTCGTTCTGATAGGCGCAGGGCATAGCGATGTCAACCTTCTCGCCCCAAACCTTGGCGCCGGGAACGAACTTGACGCCGAACTTGTCAGCATAGTCCTGAGCACGGTCACGGCCGGAAGCGCGCATCTCCAGCAGATAAGCGATCTTCTCGGGAGTCACGATGCCGTCGGGATCATAGCAATAGCCGTCGGGGCCGGAGATGGTGACGACCTTGCCGCCCAGCTGAGCGACCTTCTCGCAAACGCCCCAAGCCACATTGCCGAAGCCGGAAACCGCAACGGTCTTGCCCTTGATGTCGTCGCCGAAGTGCTTCAGCACTTCCACCAGATAATACACAGCGCCGTAGCCAGTGGCTTCGGGACGGAAGTAGCTGCCGCCGTAGGACAGGCCCTTACCGGTGAGCACGCCGTTCTCCCAGCAGCCCTTGATGCGCTTGTACTGGCCAAAGAGGTAGCCGATCTCACGGCCGGCCACGCCGATATCACCGGCGGGAACGTCCACATCGGGGCCGATGTGACGATACAGCTCGGTCATGAACGCCTGGCAGAAACGCATGATCTCAGCGTCGCTGCGGCCGCGGGGGTCGAAGTCGCTGCCGCCCTTGCCGCCGCCGATGGGCAGGCCGGTCAGGCTGTTCTTAAAGGTCTGCTCAAAGCCCAGGAACTTCATGGTGTCCAGCTTGACAGAAGGATGGAAGCGCAGGCCGCCCTTGTAGGGGCCGATGGCGCCGTTGAACTGGACGCGATAGCCGCGGTTCACATGAGTCTCGCCCTTGTCGTCAGCCCAGGTAACACGGAACTCGATGGTACGATCGGGCTCGCACATTCTCTCCAGCAGGCCGGCCTTTTCATACTCGGGATGCTGCTCCACGATGGGCTCGATGCTCTTGAAAACTTCTTCCACAGTCTGCAGGAAGAGTTCTTCGCCCTCGTTGCGGGCCTTGACCTCGTCCAGGACTTTCTGCATATAAGCGTTCATTTTAACTGCCTCCTCATAGGTTTAAAAAATCTTTGGAGCCTAGTATTCTACCGTAATTATATTAAAGCGCCCGGGATAAAAAGTCAAGAACAGGCTTATTAAATATCATTAAGAATTTATGGGTGAGTAAATTAAATTTGTGCAAAATATATAAATTCCTATCTTTCCTAAAAAGAGGATTTTTTGCCGGGTCGGTGCAGAAGGGATGCAAACCAAAAAAATTTCGGAAAAACAAAGAAAAAGCAAATCTCCCCAGGCTGTCCCCCGGTTCATTTGAATAAAAATGGCGGAAAATGACCTGCCGGGTCCCATTTCCTGTTCCTGCAATAGAAAGGGGCCAAGCCCTTGGTGAAAATCCATAAAAAGGGAAGTGGGAAACAAGCGCTTTGCACAAGATGAATCAACCGATGCCGCCGCCGATTGCGAAGGGGAAAGGGGTTTGTTATAATAAAGGAAAATTCCAAAGGGAAAGAGGAAGATGCGATTATGACACGCGCTTATGAAAAACTGTTGGAGTATGTGAAGTTTGACACAGCCTCTGATGCCAACTCTCCCACCGTGCCCAGCACCATGAAGCAGAAGGACCTGGGCGAATACCTGGTGAAAGAGATGCAGGCCATGGGCATCAAGGACGCCGAAATGGACGAGAACGGCTATGTCTACGGCTCCATCCCCGCCACCCCTGGCTACGAAAAGGCCCCCAAGATCGGCTTTTTGGCCCATATGGACACCGTGGCCGATGTGCCGGCCTGTGAGAATCCCCGGATCGTGGAAAAATACGACGGCAGCGATGTGGTGCTCAACGAAGAGCACAATGTGGTGATGCGCATGGCCGATTTCCCCAGCCTGAAGCAGCTTGTGGGCGACGATATCATTGTCACCAACGGCCTGACCCTGCTGGGCGCCGACGACAAAGCTGGCATTGCCGAGATCCTCACCGCCGCAGAGCATCTGCTGAACGATCCCTCCATCCCCCATGGTGAAGTGAAGATCGCCTTTACTCCCGATGAAGAGATCGGCCGGGGCCCCGACCATTTTGACATCAAGCGCTTTGGCGCCGACTTCGCCTACACCATCGACGGCGCTTTGCTGGGCGGTGTGGAATATGAAAACTTCAACGCCGCCAGCTCGGAAGTGACAGTCAACGGCCAGAGCGTCCACCCCGGCTCTGCCAAAAACCAGATGAAAAATGCCAACTACATCGCCATGGAGTATAACTCCCTGCTGCCCCAGGAGCAGAAGCCGGAATACACCGAAGGCTATGAGGGTTTCTATTTCCTGCATGGCATGGAAGGCTCGGTGGAAAAGGCCACCCTCCACTATATGCTGCGGGATCACGACGCCAAGAAGTTCGAAGAGAAGAAGATCATGATGGACAAGGTGGCCGCCTTTATCAACGAGAAATACGGCGCCGGCACTGTCACAGTGAAGACCACCGATATGTACCGGAATATGCGGGAGAAGATCGAGCCCCAGATCCATCTGGTTCATGCTGTTATGGACGCCATGCGGCAGCTGGGCGTGGAGCCTGTGGTTTCCCCCATCCGCGGCGGCACCGACGGCAGCAAGATCACCTATATGGGTACTCCTTGCCCCAACTTCTGCACCGGCGGCACCAACTTCCACGGCCGTTTTGAAACGGTGTCCATCCAGGCCATGGACAAGATCGTAGAGCTGATCGAAAAGATCCTGACAAACTACGCCGAACAGAGCAAGAAATAAACGACAAACGCCAAAAAAACGGGGCTTCGGCCCCGCTTTAGACTGTCAAAAAACTTATCCAGCTAGGGGGAATACTTGCCCTACTTCTCATCAATCCGCAAAAAGCCGCGACCTGTGCGTGGCTTTTTGCACTTCTCAAGGGGCCAGTGTACGCCAAAGGCGTGCATGCAGCCCCTTGCAAAAACTCGAAAAAGCGGCCAAAGCCACTTTTTCGACACGCTCAAGCGGGGCTTCGGCCCCGCTTTTTGTTTGCTTCAACGGCGGCCTTCGTCCTACCCCCTCTGCTTGCAGGAAAACCAGGGGCTATGATACAATGAAGTTATCTGGAAACAACAGTGGGAGGAGGAGAGCATATGGAAAAGAAAGAATACACCGGCACCCGCTCCAGAAGCAGCGGCGGCTTCATCTGGGAAATGATGGAGGGCAGCTGGAAATACTTCTGGGGCTGCGTTGCCGCCATGACCGGCGGGGTGGCCTTTTCCTTTTTGTCCCCCGCTTTGGTGGGATTCATCATCGACTCGGTGATCGGCACCGAACCCATCGATTTGCCCGGGCCCCTCACTGCGTATGTGGAAAACCTGGGCGGGCGGCAGTGGCTTTTTGACCACATGACCCTTCTGGCCGGGCTGTTTCTTGTGATCGTGGCCCTTTCCGGCCTGTTCAACATGCTGCGCCAGTATCTGGCCGCCAAGCTCAGCGAAAGCCTGGCCTTTGGCCTGCGCCAGCGGCTCTTTGACCACATCCAGCATCTGCCCTATGCCTGGCATATGAGTGTGCAGACCGGAGACATCATGCAGCGGTGCTCCTCCGATGTGGACATGGTGCGCAATTTTGTGGCCGGACAGCTGGCCGATCTTCTGCGCATCCTCACCATGCTGGTGGGCGCTTTTGCTTTGATGTTTTCCATCAATGTGCCTCTGGCCGCGGCCGCCGCGGTGAGCGTGCCCATCGTCATGGGCTATTCCGGCATCTTTTACCGGTATATCAGCCGCCGCTTCCTGAAGGCCGATGAGGCCGAAGGAGAGCTCACCGCCATGACCCAGGAAAACCTCACCGGCGTGCGGGTGGTGCGGGCCTTTGGCCGGGAGCGGTACAGCCTGGACCGGTTCCAGGAGCAGAACCAGGAATTCTCCCGCCGGTGGATCAAGGTGGGAAATCTTCTGGCCATCTATTGGAGCCTGGGCGATCTGATCGCCGTGTGCCAGGGTGCTCTGGTGGTGATCTTCGGCGCCTGGCTGGCCGTCCACGGCCACATGACCAGCGGCGCTTTGGTGACCTTCATTATGTACAATGGCCAGCTGGCCTGGCCCACCCGCCGCCTGGGACGGATCATCGGCGAAATGAGCAAGGCGGGCGTCTCCATCGGCCGTCTGCGGGAAATCCTTCTGGCCCGGCCGGAAGAAGATTCCCCGGAGGATCAGATTTTCCCCATCCAGGGAGCCATCGCCTTTTCCCATGTGAATTTTTCCTACGGCAGCCATCCGGTGCTCGCCGATGTGTCCTTCTCGGTTGCTCCGGGGGAAACCCTGGCCATTCTGGGTGCCACCGGCAGCGGCAAAAGTACCCTGATGTATCTGCTCACCCGGCTGTATGAACTGCCGGAAAAAGGCGGCTGCATCACGGTGGACGGAGTGGATGTCCGGCAGATCCAGCGGGATCATCTGCGGAAAAACATCGGCCTGGTGCTCCAGGAGCCCTTCCTGTTTTCCCGCACCATTCTGGAAAATCTGCGCCTGGCCGCTCCCGATAAAAGCCAGGAAGAGCTGCAACAGGCCGCAGAGACTGCGGCGGTGCACCAATCCATCCTGGGCTTCGCCCAAGGATATGACACTATGCTGGGGGAGAGGGGCGTCACCCTGTCCGGTGGCCAGCAGCAGCGTCTGGCTATCGCTCGCACCCTGGCCGGTGCTCCGCCAGTGCTGGTTTTTGACGATTCCCTCTCCGCTGTGGACACCGAAACCGATGAGCGCATCCGAAAGGCTCTCAAGGCCCGGGAAAAGAAAGCCACCACCATACTGATTTCCCATCGGGTGACCACATTGATGGAGGCCGACCGCATTCTGGTGCTGGAAAAGGGGAGAGTGAAGCAAATCGGCACCCACCAGCAGCTGATCCAAGAAGAAGGCCCCTATCAGCGGATCTTCCAGCTCCAGAGCCTGGCGGCCGAAGAGGCGGAAAACGAAAGTGAGGTGGGAAGCAAATGAAACCGAAAAAAGAATATGGCTACCCCACATCCTTTGATTTTT
>JAHZHY010000339.1:5158-14176 GCA_019420045.1 Clostridiales bacterium | reverse complement strand
GAAAAAGCTGTTCCGGTATATCCGGTTCCTCAAAACTCCCTTTGTCCTGCTTTTGCTTGCAGCCATGGCCACCGCTCTTTTCGATGCCATCTTTCCCTATTTCAGCCGGTACGCCATCGACCATTTCATCGCCCTGCAAACCACAGAGGGCCTGGGGATTTTCGCTCTGCTTTATGCTCTGGCCGCCGGTTTGCAGACCGGCGCCAATGTGATTTACTGTCAGCAATGCATCGTCATCGAAATGAAGGTGGGCCAGGCCCTGCGGGATGCCTGCTTTGAACACCTGCAACGGCTGCCGCTTTCCTTTTTCAATGTGACCCCTGTGGGCTACCTGGTGGCCCGGGTGATGAGCGACACAAACCAGCTGGGCTCCATCTTCTCCTGGCGGCTGGCGGAGTTTGTGTGGAACGGCTGCTATCTGGTCTTCGTGGTCATCTCCATGTTCCTGCTGTCCTGGAAGCTGGCGCTGCTGGTGCTCATCGTGGTGCCGCCCATCGCCTTGGTGTGCTCTTTTTTCCAGCGGCGGCTTCTGCGGGCCAACCGGCGGGTGAGAAGAGCCAACTCCACTCTGACCGCTTCCTTCAACGAGAATATTTCCGGCGCCAAAACCATCAAGACACTGGCCGTGGAGGACACGGTATGCCGTGAATTCCGGGAGATCAATCTGGATATGCGCCGCAAGGCCATGCACGCCAAAACCCTTCACGCCCTGTTCCAGCCTCTGGTGATGTTTCTGGGGTCTGTATCCCTGGCCCTGGTAATGGCCGCAGGCGGCGTGATGGTGGGCCCCTGGGGCATCCCTCTGGGTACCCTGGCGGTGTTCATCTCCTACACCATGAACATTGTGGAGCCCATTCAGATGGTGGTCAGCGTCCTGGCCGACGCCATCGCCGTGCAGGCCAATGTAGAACGGGTCAACCGGCTGCTGGAAACCGTCCCCGCCATCCAGGACCCGCCTGCCATTGAGGAAAAGTACGGGGATATCTTCCATCCCAAAAAAGAAAACTGGGAAAGCATCCAGGGAGACATCACCTTCCAGGATGTAACCTTCCGCTATCCCGACGGGGAAGTCAATGTGCTGGAGCATTTCAATCTGCACATCCCGGCTGGTTCCACCGTGGCCATTGTAGGGGAGACCGGCGCAGGAAAATCCACCCTGGTAAACCTGGCCTGCCGGTTCTATGAACCCACAGAGGGAAAAATCCTCATCGATGGGGTGGACTACAGGGAGCGAAGCGTGGGCTGGCTGCACAGCAACATCGGCTATGTGCTCCAGTCTCCTCACCTCTTCACCGGCACCATTGAGGAAAACATCCGCTATGGCAAGCTGGACGCCACCCGGGAAGAGATCGAGCAGGCCGCCAAAATGGCCTGTGCCCATGACTTCATCATGGCCATGCCTGGAGGTTACCAGGCCCAGGTGGGTGAAGGCGGCAGCCAGCTGTCCACCGGCCAGAAGCAGCTGATCTCCATTGCCCGGGCCATTGTGGCAAATCCCCGGATCTTTGTGCTGGACGAAGCCACATCTTCGGTGGACACCGAAACCGAGGCACTGATCCAGCAGATCATCGGCAAGGTGCTGGAAAACCGCACCTCTTTCCTCATTGCCCACCGGCTGTCTACCGTAAAAAACGCCCATGTGATCCTGGTGGTACGGGATGGAAAGATCATCGAGCGGGGCACCCATGGAGAACTTCTCCGAAAGCACGGCTATTACTATTCCCTCTACACCCGTCAGTTCCAGGAGGAACGATTCCAAAAGGCATTTTGAACACTCGCTTGAAAGCAGCAAAAAATCCCCCGAAATTGGGGGATTTTTTCTGTTTTTAGGTTTTGTTTGCATACCACAGATATGTCATCTGCTGCAAAAGCCACAGGCCGCCCACTACCAAGGCCCAGGCCGGCTGCACCAGCTGGAATACAGACAGCAGGCACATGCCGACCATCACCAGAAGAAACCCTTTGCCGGTGGCCTGGAAAGCCCGGTAACTGCACTGGCCCATCCGCTGCCGTTCCGCTTCGTCACAGCTTTGGTACCAGTCCTTCTGAAAGCGGCTGCTGAGGGGATCGCCCTGCTTTTCCGGGAAGATAAACTTGGTGCGCTGCACCGCTTTTACCTCCAAAACAATGAGCAATGTGAGATAGACGATGGCCAATCCCATGGACCACAGTATGTTTTGCTTCTCTGCCGAATAAAAGCTGATGGTGATGGCAATGAAAAACAGGGGAGTGGCACCGCCGGAACAGAGCATACACCGTCCCAACAGCCGGTTACACCGCTGGAAAACCTCGTCATCCTCTCCGGCCTGAGCGACCAGCTTCTTCGTCTTTCCGTACAGCATCCATCCCAAAAACAGCAAAAGGAATCCGGGGAGGAACCACCACATTCCCAGCTGCTGCACCAGCATTTTCCCCTGATCCAGCACACTTTCCAAGGCATCGCCGTTGGCCGCCGCACAGTAACCGGCTACGCCGCCCAGCAAAGCACACAGCAATGTGGTGCCCAGAAATTTTGCCACAGATTTTCCACTTTGCTTCTCCCGTTTCATTTTGATTCCTCCTCTGTGAGATAAAATACCTGCTCCACCGGCACCCCAAACACCTGGGAAATGCGCAGGGCCAGGGTGATCGAAGGGTTATAATCCCCCCGTTCGATGAGGCTGATGGTCTGCCGGGAAGCCCCTACCAGGCTGCCCAACTCCTGTTGGTTAAGCCCATGCTTGGCCCGCAATTCTTTGAGTCGATTCTGAAGTCCCATGGACACCCTCCCTTATGACTTATTTTATTGTCATAATGACAACTATTCTTGTCATACTCAGCATACCATTGACAACTATCTTTGTCAAGTACAAAAAAATCCCGGAGGAAAGTTTCCTCCGGGATGGGTTTGATTTATTTACTGGCCGGTGTCTACCAATTTTATCATAGCCATAACAGGAAGTTTCCAGGCCCAGGCAGACAACAGAGAGGGTAGTCACCTGTCCAGCAGCCAAAAGCAGTTGATCTCCAGCACATCAGCCATTGTGGTAAATCCTCAGATCTTCCTTCTGAATGAATTCGCTTCTTCAGTGAATAACGAATACAACAGTAAAACCCGATTACTTAGATACACCGAAAAAAGAGGCAGGGAAACCCTGCCTCTTTTTGTTTACAGTCCCACTTCCTCCATGGCTTCGATGCGCAGACCGTCTTCCGTTTTCACAAACTGGATCTGGCTGCGGCGGAGAGACTGATAATTCATATAGTCCACCGTAACGGTGATCCGGTTTCCCTCGCCTTTCACAATGTCCAGAGTATCCGGGGCCCACTCCTTATCCAGGGCTCCGCCCACACCGATATCGATGCACAGTTTTCCGTCCTCTTCCCGGTATCTGGGGTAACTCCCCTCAAAGGCCCCTTGATAAAACTGCTGCTTGGCATATTCCGGAGTGAAAACCTCTTCCGTCAGGTCCCGCAGCGCCTGAAGGGTGTTGACCTCCTCATCGGTCACCGGCACAAAACACTGTCCATTTTCATCGGGTTCATAGGGGGCGTTGGGAGCGGTAGCCAGACCGGCGCCCATGAAAATATCTTCGATCCGCCGTTCTTTTTCCAAAATAGCCCCGATGTTTTCATGGACTTCTCGCACCAGCTCTTTACCGGTGGACATTTTCTCTTCTTGTTCCTCCTGTTTTATGCCTTGCTGTGGTTTTTCTTCGGCTGCTTCCTGCCTTCGGCAGCCGGTCCACAAAACAAAGATAAAAAGCATACACAGTATGATCCAGAGCTTTTTCATCCGATTCACCCCTTCGCATTCCAAATGTATCCTTTTCTTTCTTTCAGTATATCACAAAATCATTCAAAGACAACAAACAATAAGGCCTTCCGGTTCTGATTCCCGGAAGGCCTTATCCATCCACAAATTCACATCAGCAGCTGGTCCTCTTTTGCTCCATACATATCTGGCAATGTGAAATAGCTCTTTTCTTTTATTTCTCCATTGCCCACAGATCAGCCGGGGCAAATTCCACAGTATGCCGTCCTCGTTTCCCACCAGGAGAAAGGCACATTCCGATGAGTTCCACCGTCTCATCCTTTTCCTGCCAGTGGTAAACTTTTTGCCGGTACAGCAGGTTTCCAGTGCCGAAAATGGGAAAGACCAGAATGGCCTGGCCCACTTTTTCCCCTTTACAGAAAATTTCTGCTTTGATGGAGCCATCTGCAATGGCCGGCTTGCCAAATACCTTCAGGCCTTCATCGGCCGTGACCTTGACCCGGACTGTCACCGTGCCGGTCTCCGCAACCTCCACCTGGGGATCGGCAAAATGCAAATGGGAGAAGACTTTGTCGCCGTCTTCATCCAGCAGCAGTGTGCTGGCCCGATCCTTGAAGCTTTCCATCCGCTTTGCAATGGCTGCGTTGTCTGCATTATCCAAAGCGACAGACTGAACCAAAGCGGAGTTGATCTGGTCGATCTGTGCATTGGCCTGCCGGACCCGGGCATTCTTTTCCCCCGTGCGGGCCAGGGAAGCCGCTGCCGGAAGAATACCGCCCAGGCCATAGGCTGTGCCGGCGGCCAGCATCCCATCGGATTCTTTTTGTTTGGGAAGCATAGGCAGGGGAGTCATCATGGTTTCGCTGATGCGATTTTTCAAAAGGAGCAGCTCATGGCTGAGCATGACCTGGGTTTTATCCGTCCCATGGTACCGGGCATATTGCAGAAGTTCCACCTGCTGCCGCCGTTCTTCTTCCCGCTTTTTCTCCAGCTCCTGCTGCCGGGCCTCCTCCGCTTTCCGCTGCTCAACAGCATATTCCTTCTTGCCTTCTTCCAGAATGGAAAGCAGCGCCTTCTGATCCAGGTGCTCCAGATGATGTTTTTTTGCAATCAGCTGGAAGCGCTGCTTCTTCTCCGGAGACTTTAGGTCGTTTTCTGAAAATATTTTGAAATTCCGGCAGTCTTTGCAAAAATCCTTCCGATCCTGGGCGACCTGCTTTATTTCCTGCTGGCGGCGCCATTCCTGGTTTTGTTTTTCCCCCTGCTTCCATTTGCGGAGGTTGTCCAGGTGCACCACAAGTCCGGTGAGCAAAGCCGCCAGGATTCCAGCTGAAATGGCGATGACCGGAGGCATCTCAAGCATCACAAGCAGCACCGGGATCAGGATCGCGGCTGGAATCCATCCAAAAAATAACGATGCAAGCAGCCAAAGCTTCACATTATTGTTCATCTTCCATACCACCTTTGCCCAAGCATTTTCGTATTTTCTTCCATTATAACCATTATAACATGAAGGAAGCCACTTCGGCCAGGCGGTCCGGTTTTTGCATAAAAAAAAATCGGAGCAAGTGGTTTATCACTTACTCCGAGATGGTTGCGGGGGCAGGATTTGAACCTACGACCTTCGGGTTATGAGCCCGACGAGCTACCGAACTGCTCCACCCCGCGATATTCCATTTGTTTGGTACTCGATTAGTATAGCACAGGAAGAACCCTCTGTCAAGAACTATTTTTCCTTCCCCCTGGCCACAAAGCCAGGGGGAAGGAAAGGGGAGGAGTTACCAGGCTGCGCAGGCCCCTTCGCAGCGGGGCTCTGTGCCGCCGATGAGTGTACCGAAGGGAGTGCGCAGGATCATCTGACCCTTGCCAAAGCCACCCCGGTTGGTATCAAAGACGATTTTATGACCGCGCTGGGCCAGAGAATCCGCCAGATAGGTGGAAAACTCCGTTTCCACATGAACTTCTTTTCCGGCAGTCCACAGCCAACGAGGGGCATCGATGCAGGCCTGGGGGTTGAGGCCGCAGTCGATGAGCTTGGTCATCACCTGTACATGGGCCTGGGGCTGCATAAAGCCGCCCATCACCCCAAAGGGGCCCACCGGTTTGCCGTCTTTTGTAAGGAAACCGGGGATGATGGTGTGGTAAGGCCGCTTGCCCGGCGCCGCGGCATTGGGGCTTTCCGGGTCCAGGGAGAAGCCCTTGCCCCGGTTTTGCAGAGCAATGCCTGTGCCGGGCACCACTACGCCTGAGCCAAAACCGGCGTAATTGCTCTGGATGTAGGAAATCATGTTGCCTTCGTTGTCCGCCGCACAGAGATAGACGGTGCCCGGGTTCTTGGGATTGCCCGGTGCCGGTTCGATGGCGGTCTGGCCGATGAGCTTCCGCCGGGCGGCAGCATATTCCGGAGAGAGCATTTCTTCCGGAGACACCTCCATATACCGGGGATCGGCAATATAGCGCAGGCCATCGATAAAGGCCAGCTTGGTGGCTTCGATCTGCCGGTGTACTCCCAGAGGATCATCCAAGGGAGAAGGTTCAAAGCCATTGAGGATGTTGAGGGCCATCAGGGCAATGATCCCCTGGCCGTTGGGAGGCAGCTCCCACACCTCATAGCCATGGTAGGGCACGCTGAGGGGCTGTACCCACTGGACTTCGTGCTCCATCAGGTCTTCTTTTTCCAAAAAGCCGCCGAACTTGTGAGAAGCCGCCACGATTCTGTCGGCAATCTCTCCCTGATAATAGTCCTTGGCCTGGGTCTTGGCGATGGTCTCCAGGGTGTCCGCCAGATCAGGGTTGCGGAACAGTTGTCCCGGCCGGGGCGCTTCCCCTCCCGGCATAAAAATGCGGAACCATTCGTCAAACTGCGGGCCGCAATCGGTGTTTTCCCGCATACGGGATGCCATGGTATTGATGCTGCTCCATGTGATGGTGCACAAAGCCTGGCCTTCCCGGGCATAGGAAATGGCGGGAGCCAGCACTTCGGTCAGGGGCAGACGGCCATATTTTTCGTTGATGGCCGCCCAGGCAGCCGGAGCACCGGGCACGGTCACCGGCTCAAAACCGTAATGGGGCATCTCCTTATAGCCCTTGTCCCGCATTTTCTGCAGGTCGAAACTGCGGCCCATGACGCCGGTGGAGTTCATGCCCTGCAATTTGCCTCCGTTTTGAGTGAAGATGGCAAATGCATCGCTACCGGCGCCATTGGTCTGGGGTTCCAGAACAACCAGACAGGCTGCGGCGGCAATGGCTGCATCAAAAGCGTTTCCCCCTTTTTTCAGCATATCCACCCCGGCCTGCGCCGCCAGATGATTGGATGTGGCGCACATTCCCCGGGCGGCATAGGTCACATACCGCCGGGAAGGATAGGGATAAAGCGCGGAAGTCTCCATATTGTTTCCCCTTTCAAAAGAAATCTGTTGATATTATACCATGAAGCGAATGCGAAATGGTATATTGGCCAGGTTTTCGGTTGTCCCGCCTGCGGGACGAGAAAACGGCCGCAAAAATCGGTATAATAACCACTTTGCGGCTATTATACCATAGCTTCCCACCGGATGGGGAAAATCCGAACAAAAAAAGGCGCCCTTTCAGGCGCCTTTTTTCGTTTGCTTACACTTCCCGCCAGTGATGGCAGGCTACAAAATGGCCGGGAGCCGCTTCTTCCCAAGTGGGGATCTCCTGGGCGCATTTGTCGGTGGCATAGGCACACCGAGGACGGAACTTGCAGCCCGAAGGAGGATCGATGGGACTGGGCACTTCTCCCTCCAGAGGAATCCGTTTCCGGGTCTTTTCCGCATCGGGATCAGCCTCGGGAATGGCGGAAATCAGAGCCTTGGTGTAGGGATGCAGCGGCTGGCCGAAAATCGCCTGGCTGCTGCCCAGCTCCACCATGCTGCCCAGGTACATAATACCCACCCGATCGGAGATGTGGCGCACCACCGACAGGTCAGATGGTTTTCCTTCTGTAATTTGATCAGCAGATTGATAATCTGGGCCTGAATGGACACATCCAGAGCGGAAATGGGTTCATCACAGACGATGAACTCCGGTTCCACCGCCAAAGCCCGGGCAATGCCGATACGCTGGCGCTGGCCGCCAGACAACTCATGGGCAAACCGGTTGGCATAATCTTCGGTCAGGCCCACCTTGCCCAACAGTTCATTGACCTTCTCCTGCTTTTCCTGATTGGACAGATGATTGTGCACCGTCATGCCTTCGGAGATGATCTCGGCGATGGTCATGCGGGGGTCCAGGGAAGAATAGGGGTCCTGGAAGATTATCTGGGCCCGCTTTTTGAAATTCAACAAAGCCTTTCCTTTGATATTGGAAACTTCCTGTCCATCAAAGAAAATCTGCCCTGATGTCTGAGGATACAGCTTCAGAATGGTACGGCCGCAGGTGGTCTTGCCGCAGCCGGATTCGCCCACAAGTCCCAGGGTCTCACCTTTTGCAATGGTGAGGGATACATTGTCCACCGCTTTCAGCGTGCGTTTTTTGCCCGCAGGGAAATACTTGCAGAGGTTTTTGACTTCGATCAAATTCTCACTCATTCTTTAAACCTCTCTTTCATAAAAGGATTTCACCTTGGGGGCGTCGGGATGCTGGAGCCAGCAGGACAGCCTGTGGGTGTCAGACAAAACGGTCTCCTGGGGCATCTGCTCTTTGCAGATGGGCATACAGAACTCACACCGGGCAGCAAAGGGGCAATGCTCCAAAGGCAGGATCAGATCCGGAGGGGTGCCTTGCAGGGTATAGAGCTCCTGTTTGCTCTCCTTGGCCAGCTTGGGAACCGAGCTGAGCAGCGCCCAGGTATAGGGATGTTTGGCTTCATAAAAAATCTCACGGGCTGTGCCCCGTTCCACCACCTGGCCGGCATACATGACCTGGATGCGATCGGCGAAGTTTGCCACCACACCCAGATCATGGGTGACCAGGATAATGGCTGTATTCAACTTCTCTTTCAGTTCCCGCAGCAGATCGATGATCTGGGCCTGAATGGTCACATCCAGAGCCGTAGTAGGTTCATCGGCAATCAGCAGGTGAGGCTGACAGGCCAGGGCAATGGCAATCATCACACGCTGGCGCATGCCGCCGGACATCTGATGAGGATAATCCTTAATGCGCCGTTCCGCATCCGGGATTTTAACCATTTCCAGCATGTGAATGGCTTCTTTGGTGGCCTCTTCTTTGGAAAGGCCACGATGCAGCCGGAGTGTTTCAATGATCTGCTTGCCGCATGTCATAGTGGGGTTGAGGGAGGTCAT
>JAHZHY010000339.1:0-5148 GCA_019420045.1 Clostridiales bacterium | reverse complement strand
GTTTCCAACGGTATACACCGGGTTTAACGACGTCATGGGGTCCTGGAAAATCATACTCACATCGTTGCCGCGATAATTGCGCAGCTCTTTTCCGTCCATTTTCAAAACATCTTTTCCGGAAAAAACGATCTGGGACCCTTCTTTGATCACGGCCTGTCCTTTGGGGAGAAGCCGCATGATGGCTTTGGCTGTGACGGTTTTGCCACAACCGGATTCTCCCACAAAACACAGTGTCTCACCTTGGTTGATATGGAAGCTTACATCTCGCACAGCCCGCACTTCACCAGCATAGGTGTTAAAAGAGACCTGGAGGTCTTTTACTTCAAGAATTTTTTCCATATGGCGCCTACTTTCTCAGACGAGGATCCAGAGCATCCCGCAGGCCGTCGCCCATCATCGTGAAGGCCAGCATAGTGATGGCAATCATCACAGCGGGGAAGAACAGCTGGAAGGGATAGAATTGGAATTGTGTCTGGGCGCTGGAAGCCAAAGCGCCCCAGGAAGTATTGGGGGACTGAACACCCAGGCCGATATAGCTCAGGAAGGCTTCCGAGAAAATGTAGTTGGGAATGGCAAATGTGATGGAAACGATGATTACACTCAGGGTGTTGGGGATCATATGCCGCACAATAATCCGCAGCGGCTTGACACCCAGAGCCTGAGCGGCCAGCACAAACTCCTGGCTTTTCAGCTGAAGCATCTGACCGCGAACCAGACGGGCTGTACCGCACCAACCGGTAACCGTCATGGCCAGAATCAGTGTGAAAAGCCCCTTGCTTTGGAATGTGATGGAGAACAAAATGACCACAATCAGGTAGGGGATACTAATAATGACTTCCACAATACGCATCATCACCGTATCCACTTTTCCGCCAAAATAAGCGGAAATACCACCGTAAAGACAGCCCACGGTAGCCGAAATCAACGCACCCAGGAAGCCGATGATCAACGAAACCCGGCCGCCTTGCCACACTCTGGCGAACAAATCCCGCCCCAGGCTATCGGTGCCGAACCAATGCTCCGAAGAAGGAGAAGCATTGCGGGAGGTGGGGTCCACATCCTCATAGGAATATCCGCTGAGAGAGGGACCAAAAATCACAAAGAACGCCAAAACAATCAGCATGATCAGCGCGACGATGGCCAGCTTGTTCTTCCGGAAACGACGCCACACATCCTTCAAGTAACCCACCTGTGGACGGGCGATCCGCTCCGCGCCGGGCTCTACGCCGATGATCTCAAATTTTTCTTTGGGGATCGTTTGCATATTCAGCCCTCCTTTACTTTGTTTCCGAAATACGGATCCGCGGATCGACCAGCATATAGACGAAGTCAACAACAAGCTGCATCACAACAAACAACGCCGCATAGAACACTGTGGTTCCCATGGTCATGGTGTAGTCGTTGTTGTTGATGGAGCTGATATAGTAGAAGCCGATGCCAGGGATTGTAAACATCTTTTCCACGATAAAAGCGCCGGTAAAGATACCAACGATCCGTCCGGAAAGAATTGTCACGGCCGGCAGCAACGAGTTGCGCAGCACATGGCGGCGGACGATCTGCCCTTCACTCAGCCCTTTGGAACGGGCGGTAAGGATATAATCCTGATCCAGCACATCCAGCATGCTGGACTTGATATAACGGGCGTAGGTGGCAATCGTGCTGAAGCTGAGCACAATCACAGGCATAATCAAATGCTTGGGTTCGCCCCAACCGGACGAGGGAAGCCATCCCAACTTGATGGAGAAGAAATACTGCATCAGAGACACCAGCACGAACACCGGAATGGTGATGCCCATAATCGCAATGACCATCACCACATAATCTGGCCATTGGTTCTTTTTCAGCGCGGCTATAATGCCCAAGCAAACGCCAATGAGCAAGCCAATCACCAGAGCGATTCCGCCCACCAAACCGGAAACCGGGGAAGTGGCTGAAATCGTGGCGCTGACCGAACGGCCAGGATACAGCAAGCTCTCACCCAGGTCGCCCTGGAGCATATTTTTGATATAGATCAAATACTGCTCTACCAACGGTTTATCCAAACCGTACTTTGCATAGTAATTCGCCTTGGTTTGTTCCGGCAGTTCTCGGGCCATGCCACCCAGAGGATCACCGGGGATGCTGCGCATCATGAAGAAGGTGACGGTGGCCACAATCAGCAGCGTCAGCAGCATATACAGGATGCGCTTGAGCACATAGCGTGTCAATCAAGACCCCTCCAATCATTTGGAAAATATCCGGGAAAGAAACGGGGGGCAACGCTCCAGGCGCTGCCCCCCGTTTTGCGTCACACAGTGATTTGATTTTCAACTAGCTCGCTGTGAACGGCCCTTACTTCTCGATGTAGATATACTTGGAACCGGTGTTGGTAAAGCCCAGATCGCTGTATCCCTTCACATAGGGCTGGAAGAAGCGCTGCACCTGGTTGGTAGCCATGGGGGACACCACACATTCCTCGTTGATGAGGATCTGCTCGGCTTTGATATATTCCTGCATCCGGGTCTCTTCGTCCATTTCAGCAGTGGCAGCATTGAGGATGGAATCATATTCCTCGTTGGCCCAGCCGGTATTGATGGCGGTGGAGCCGGTGAGCAGCAGGCTCAGGGTATCGTAGGGATCGTTGTAATAAGCGCCCCAGCCCATGAAGCCGGCCTGATAATCGCCGCTCTGCACATTGGAGTTGAAGATGCCCCATTCATTGAAGCTGGTTTCGATTTCCACACCCAGTTCGGTCTTAAAGACCTGCTGGAGATATTCGCCGATGTTGCGGGTCAGGGTATTGGTGGAACCAAAGGAGAATGTCACATCCAGAGTGGAAGGATCATCGCCCAATCCCAGCTCCTGCATGCCCTGGAGCAGCAGATCCTTGGGGGTCTTGCCTTCGGCGGCCAGCTCTTCCTGCATGACCTTCACATTGTCGCCTGCAGTTTCACGGTAATTTGTTTCGCCCACAGTCATTGTGGGAACCACCCAACCATAAGTGGGAACACGCATGCCGTCATAGCAAACTTCGTTGAACTCTTCCCGATCCACAGCCAGGGTAAAGGCTTTGCGGATGTTTACATTGGAGAACAGTTCGTCTCTGATGTTGAAGAAATTGAATGCCAGGTTGGCCGACAGATAAGGAGCATAGTTCTTATCCTGTCCCTGGAACATATCCACATAATCCTTTGTGGTAACGGTAACCATATCCAACTGACCGCTGGAGAAGGCGTTATAATATGTAGTCTCGTCGGTCATGATGCTGTATGTGACCTTTTCCAGCTTGACGCTGTCCGCATCCCAGTAATTCTCGTTCTTGCTCAGAACGATGGAATTGTTATGGGTCCAGGAATCCACCTTGAAGGGGCCGTTGCCGATGTAGGCTTCGGCTTCAGAACCAAACTGATCACCGTACTTCTCGATGACATCCTGCCGCTGGGGATAATACACAGTAGCGGGAAGCATTTCGATGAAGGTGGGCTTGGGAGCGCTCAGGGTGATTTCCAGAGTCTTTTCGTCAATGGCCTTGACGCCCAGCTCCGAAACATCCATCTCACCTGCGGCGATGGCCGGGTAGTTGAGCAGGGGCTCCAGGAAGAAGCTGTTGGGGCAGCCAGTGTCCGGATCGGCACTGCGCTGCAGAGAATATACATACTGATCGGCGGTGACCGGTTCGCCATCCTGCCATTTCAGTCCATCCCGCAGATGGAAAGTCCAGACGGTGCCGTCTTCATTGCTTTTCCAGCTTTCTGCCTCGCCGGGACGCATTTCATATTCGGCATCTTCGCCCTCACCAGTCTGGCACAGACGAACCAGGCCTTCCATGGTGTCGATCATGATGCTGCTGGAATAGGAGTCCATGCGGCGGGAAATATCCAATGTGGAAGGTTCCGCCGAAATAAAGGTGTTATAAGACTGTTCAGAACCCTCTTTCTCGCCTCCAGAACCACCAGGGGCACTGGGGTCATCGGTAATTGATTCACCGTCATTGGAGCAAGCGGCCAAGGAGAAACACATGACCAGTGCCAGGAACAATGCCAGGTATCGTTTCATAAAATAGAACCTCCTTCTGTATTCCTCCGATTGTGCAGATGCTCCAATAGGAGGGTTCAAGTTATAGGGTTATTGTAGTGTTTGCTATTATAAAAGTCAATAAAATAATAAAAAACTGTGAATTTCACCTAAAAAATATGGGCAAAATTCACAGTTTTCCAATTTACAGTATAAGCTATATATTAAATCAGTGTATATGCTCTAATTATCAAAAAATTTTGGAGTTTCCGTGCGATCCTTTCATTTTTTTGGTAAACACCTGGGAAAATTCCTCAGGAGAACAAAATTTGCTGGTGTGACGGGCACTTTTTTCGATATCCAGTGCAGCCGAAAGCAAATGAGCCAGCACCAAAAGTCCCCCGGGAGAATTGAGAAAAAGCCGGCTGGATGCGGGAGCGGTGAGCACCAGATCCCCAAACGGCGCCACAGGGGACTGCTCCAGAGAGTCGGTAAGTGCCAAAATCCGGCACCGTCTTTGCCGGGCAAATTCGCACACTTTTGTGGTCATCACATAGTAATCAGGCAAAGAAATGGGCACCAGCAATGTACCCCCTTTCAGCAAGGGGAGAGCCGACTGGACGCTGTCGTTCAGCTCGGTATTTATCACAATGGACGGAAGCCCCATAATGGCCAGACGCATGGAAAGAAAATCGGCGATCTGCAGCGACACTCCCCGGGCACAGAATATCGTGCAATCGGCATCCAGCATCATCTCCGCCCCCTGAAACAGGGAAGGAATATCGATATGAGCAAACAGCAGCTTGAGAAGATCAAACTCTTCCTGACACACCTGATACAGCAGATTCTGCTTATCATCCAGCTCATACTCCGGCACGCTGGAGTTGAGATAGGCATTCTGCCGCTGTACTTCGATCTTGTTTCGCTCATTGATATATTTGCGGAACTCATATTTCAGCTCATTGTAATTGCCATACCCCAAAACCCCGCAATAATGAAGAATGGTCATCTCCGAAACCTGTGTCCGGCCGGACAGATTCTTCATGGTCATAAAGGACATGGAGTCGGGGTTTTCCAGCATATAATCTGCCAATACCCGCTGTTTTTTAGTCATTTCCCCGTACTTTTCCTGGATGCGCTCAATCACATTCATGG